>JABIPV010000250.1 GCA_018699075.1 Kordiimonadaceae bacterium
AAATTATTTAAATTTATTTAACATATAAATAAAATTAGCATTTCACATCAATAAACAGCGGGTATAATTGGTATATTACGTATGATTTACTTATGAAATTGAAGCTAAGAAACCAATTGCAAAGACAGCAGAGATGACGAGAATTATAATTAACCTTTTATCTTTGTTATTTTGAGGTTTCTTTTTTTTGTTACGGTGAAACTTGCTCATTTTTACCTCTCCTTGAACTGGTCCTATGTTAGCTTGATTAATCAAACGCATCAAGCCAAAGTCTAATCCAATTATGATACAGCTAGGCAATAACTGTAAATTATATTTACATTTTCCACTAATTGCACATTTAATGAAGTTTTGTTTTATTATTAAGTTGTTGAAAAATAAAAGTATTTTAATTCTGGCATGCGTCTTGCTTATATATTATACAAAGTATTAATAAAAAGTTAATGAGTATTTTTTATCCTAAGGTTGAGTATATGTTTAAGTCTTTTATCACAAAAAGTTTGTTCAGTTTATTGTTAGTGATGGTTATGAATTCATATAGTTCTGCAAGACCACATGTTGAACTGCCAATCGCGGTTCCTCAAGTACAGCTGAATGGACAATATTATGAAGCTAAACAGATAAGGTGCCTTGATGCGTTTTCCCGTTCCGAATTTGAAGTCGCCTATGCTATTTGTACACCACTCGCGAAAGTTGGTTATAAAGATGCGCAGTTAGTAATGGGTTTGTTATATGCTTTCGGTGAAGGTGTTGATAAAGATTTACACCGTGCTAAACAATGGCTTAACGAAGCCCATAAGAACGGCCAATCACAAGCGGGTCTTGCTTTAAATGAACTTGGTATAAATTAACCAACAGGTACTTATTAAAATAATGCTGTACTTTGTGTGGCTGAGCTCTTAAATTCCGGCGAGTTTAAGAGCTTTTTTTATTTTTGAGAAAAATGATGTCCACATTAAACGACGAAGTTAATCGGCGTAGAACATTTGCGATTATTGCCCACCCGGATGCTGGTAAAACCACACTTACTGAAAAGCTCCTCCTTTTTGGCGGTGCTATTCAAATGGCGGGCGAAGTTAAAGCCCGCGGTGCCCGTCGTCGCGCCCGTTCAGATTGGATGAAGGTAGAACAAGAGCGCGGTATATCCGTTGCGTCTTCTGTTATGTCTTTCGAATATGAAAAACGGATGTTTAATTTGCTTGATACTCCGGGCCACGAAGATTTCTCAGAAGACACATATAGAGTTCTAACAGCCGTTGATAGTGCGGTTATGGTTCTTGATAGTGCTAAAGGTGTTGAAGGCCAGACACAAAAGTTATTTGAAGTATGCCGTCTTCGCGATATGCCTGTGATTTCTTTTTTTAATAAGATGGATAGAGAGGCGCTAGACCCTTTTGATCTTCTTGATGATCTTGCCGATAAGCTTGCGCTTGATATTGCGCCGGCCACATGGCCGATTGGCATGGGTAGGGATTTTAAAGGTTGTTATGACCTTATTAATGATCGCCTTATTTTGGTGGAAAAAAGCAAAGGAGATATTCCAGATGAAGGTGTGGTTTGTGAAGGAATTGATGATCCGAAACTTGAAGATTTAATCCGCGAAGACCTTCTAGCCAAATTACGCGAAGAAGTGGAAATGGTACGTGAACTGTGCCCAAAGTTTGATCAACAAGCTTATTTAGACGGGACCTTAACACCTGTATTCTTCGGTAGTGCCATTAATACATTTGGTGTGCGTGAATTGCTGAATGGTTTGACCAATTATGCGCCAAAACCTGGTGCCTATAGTACGTTGTCGCGAGATGTAGATGCTTATGAAACTAAAGTTAGCGGTTTTGTGTTTAAAATTCAAGCCAACATGGACCCTAAGCACCGCGATAGGATTGCTTTTTTTAGAATGGTATCCGGTAAATTTAAACGAGGCATGAAGCTTAAACATGTACGCAGTCAAAAACTGGTTAATCTTCATAATCCAGTGTTATTTTTAGCTCAAGACCGTGAATTGGCAGAAGAAGCTTGGCCAGGTGATATTATCGGAATTCCAAACCATGGAAATTTACGCATTGGCGATAGTTTATGC
>JABIPV010000181.1 GCA_018699075.1 Kordiimonadaceae bacterium
AGATGTTCGGTCCAATTTTGACCATTGATGTATTCTATCTTAAATCCAATTTTCTCTGCTATCAGATTAAGATAATCAATCGATAAACCTGTTGCTTTTCCATCCACAGTAAAATCAATCGGTGCCCAGTCCATAGCACTGGTAGAACGAATGACGGGATGTTCTGCAAGCCATTGTTGTTCTTCTTCAGTTAATTGAGCCTCTTGAGCTGAGACACTTGCTGAGAGTGAAAAGAATGACAAGAAGAACGTTGTTATAAAAGTATAGCAATGAACATTGTTATTTAAGAAATAATTCAACAATTAAAGGACCTTATAAAAGTATTTAATTTATATATTAATTTAATACTTTTAATTTAGTCAAAAACTGTTAATAAGTTCTAAATTTGAAGGGTATTTCAAGTATCTGCCGTATTTAATTTAATTTCTTTAGTAAGATATTTTTGAAATCTATTGGATGGCTTTCTGCCTGTAAGGCAATGAACCCATTTTTGAGGGCACTTTTTTCCTTTGTATAGTCGGTTGAATCTTCTTCACCCGGTATAATTTGAGGCTTTTGAAATTCATAAACCAGTTCACCATTAATGAAATGTTTGATGCTTTCATCACCGAGAACTTCGATTTCTAAATTCACCCATTGATCGCCATGGTATGTTTTGGACGTTGAGTTGTAGCAATGCTCGCTCATTAAAACACCATCTATATGAAAATCAGTACCGGGTGTGCAGATGTTTCCTGTCTGACGTTCGCCTTGACGTGGTCCAGGGCCATTGCCTAATCCGCCAAGAGTTTGTGCTTCTAGTGAGGCGGGAAAATCTTGATCAAAATACATGGTGTCTGGGTCTTGGCTATGGTACATGACGCCGCTGTTCCTGTTGTTCCATTCTTCAGACTCTGCTGTTTGTTCGCCCGTAAAGCGGTAATCAAATTTTAGACGGTAATGAGAAAGATCTTCTTTATAGAAAATGTGGGCATAAGCATCATCAAATGTTGTGTAGTTATCATATACCACCCGCATCATGTTGTCTTCAACCCGGAAAGTATCGCGAAAATTAACGTTTATATTTTGACCGGAAAACTTTATGGTCCAGTCGTCTAAGTTTTTACCATTGAAAATAGACACCCATTTATTTTTAGCCTGTTCAATGTAGGTAGACAACAAAGGGTCATCTTGTTTTTCCATCCATTCTAATAAGGCTCTTCTTTTCTCAGCTATTTGGTTTTCATATGCAAGATCATTAATTAAGTTATTAAGTGCGTCGGGGTCATTTTTAAAATCATAAAACTCTTCAGGAACCCGGTGACTGTAAAATTCGACACGTTGGGCAATTTGAGGATCTGTTTTTGCGGCCTCAACCATGGCCGCCCATGTTAATCCTTCTTGGGCTTCATTTTTAAATTCAGTTTTTCCATCTGACCAGCCATTGAAAATATATCCGTACTGTTTGTCTTGCACGGCACGTATTGGATATTTGTTATTGGCAGATGTAACGTGAAAAGTGGTAAATACAAGGTCGCGGTTTTGTTGTGGTTGACCATTAAGGACGGGTAAAAAAGAACGGCCGCTTAATTTTTTAGGTTTGGTAATTCCTGTGGCATCTAATATGGTTGGTAAAAAATCAATGGAAGATATTAAATGTGTATCATCAACTTTACCTGCGGTAATTACATTGGGCCAGCGCACTATCCAAGGTGTTTTAGTACTGTTTAGATAGGCATTTGTTTTGGCGTAAGGCAGCGCCATTCCGTTATCAGAAAGGAACATGACAATCGTATTATCATCTACGCCTTCTGATTTTATAACGTCTAATATTGCCCCAACTGTATCATCTAATCTTTTCACCGAATTATGGTATTCGGTTATTTCCTGTCGCACATCGGTTAAGTCAGGTAGGAAGCCTGGGACCACTACTTCTTTAGGCTTATATTCTCTTGATGGATCAGGAACGGTTATGTCGGGCCAGACTTGTTGTTGCTGGGCGCTGTTGGCGAAAGGGCGGTGCGGATCCATGGAATTGGCCATTAAATAAAATGGCTGGCCGTTCTTTTTTGCATTTTGAATAACGGTCTTTGCTTCCTGCGCATATTTTACCGCATTTCTGCCCATTCCCATTTCCTCGGTTTCGAAATCCTTTTTATAATTCCACGGGGTGTTTTCTTTGGGTGAAGAATGAACTTCTTTTGCTAGCACCGCCGTATAATATCCCGCATCATTAAGCAGAGTAACTATGGAGGGGATATCTTTGTTTGTATGATAAAAACCTTCTATTCCTGATTGATAAGGATAAAGCCCGGTAGCAAGTACTCCTCGTGATGGCTGACAAACTGCAATGGTTACGTGGGCGTTATTAAAACGCAGACCTTCGGCAGCCAACTGATCGATATTGGGTGTAATATCATCTACGGTCCCCGCATACGCGCCAACCGTATTCCAGCTTAAATCATCGGCGGTGATTAACAGTATATTTAAGGGATTTTCTTGTGCGGTTGATTGTGAAAACAATAAAGAAAATAAATTTAAAACTAAAAATAATTTGGTGATTATAATTTTCATTTATTATGACCTTGCATGACTAATATTAATTCCATAGCATATAGAATATCATCAAAAAAAATTAGGGATACTGAAATATGAAAATCTTGAAGAATGCTTTATGTATGGTCGCTATTTTTTCTCTGCAAAGCGTAACGTCAATTGCACAAGAAAATCCGGTTTCTGTTGATAATGATACCATGAAAATTACCTTTCTGGGAACGGGGGCCCCAAGACCCTCTACTGAGCGGTATGGACCGAGCATTTTGGTAGAGGCCGGTGATCACAAAATTCTCGTAGATGCAGGGCCAGGAATGCGGGAGCGCTTATTTGAAGCAGGCGGCTTTGAGGCTATTTCAGGTGTTGATCATGTGCTTGTTACCCATCTACATTTTGACCATACGGTGAGCGTTTCCAGTGTGTGGCTAAGTGGATGGCTTTTTGGTCGTCGGGTGCCACTGCATATTCAAGGGCCCGTTGGCATTAAAGATATGATGGAAAATATTGAACGCGCATATCAATGGGATGTTGATTACCGGATTATGGTTGGGGTGCCAAAAGAAGGTACGGAACTTATCGTCGATGAAGTGTCGGATGGGGTCATTTTTGATGAAGGCGGTCTTAAAATAACAGCATTTCAGGTCGAACATATGCCAATTAATATCGAAACCGGTAATGTGCTTGGCCTTCGCGGTGAAACAATAGGGTTCCGCATGGATTATAAGGGGCATTCTGTTCTCTTTTCAGGGGACACGCGTTCGACAGAAAAAAGTGAGATTAATCAAGTTGGTAAAGGTGTGGATTTACTAATTCATGAAGTGCAGGTTCCATCTCCGGGCGCTACAGCGGAAGCCAACCTTGCGAATGTCAGTATGTCCGTTCATTCAACCCCTGAACAAGTGGGTCATGTGTTTGAAAAAGCTAAACCAAAAATGGGCGTTTATTCACATATTATTCCCCCCGGAACAACAGCGGAAGATTTAGTAAAAGGCACGCGTCCTTATTATAAAGGTCCGTTAACAGTGGCACATGATTTTATGGAAATTACCTTGAAAGGTGACGAAATTATAGTCGGGGAACGAGTTAAACAAAGTGACGGAAAATTTGAAGATTCAAACGTTCTTGCAAAATAATATGAGCTTACAAAATAAAGAGAGAGTTTATGTCGGATAAAAAATGCTGCGGTGGACCAGAACTTAACAGGAGAGATGTATTTGCAGGATTAGGGGTTGGATTAGCATCTTTATCCGTGATGAGAAATATGCCTGTTATGGCGGGGCCTTTTTCGAAAGACGCTGTCGAGCCTATTCCGCTAGATAAAAAGCTGAATGCAGATTGGGTTAAGTCACTTTATCAACGTGGTGCGCCAACAACTTATTCCGGTTGGGATGAGCTTAAATATATTGGTATGCCCATCAGTGGGATTGGAACTGGCAGTGTTTATATTGGCGGTGACGGTAAATTATGGTGTTGGGATATTTTTAACGAACATCATGAAGGAGTGGTGCCAAAAACAGATTTAAATCCTGATATAGTCAATCCACATAATGCACGCGTACGGGAACGTGATGGTTCAAATTATATTTCCCCTTCTGAACAAGAAAGCCCTTGGCATTTTGAGCAAGGTTTCGCGGTTAATATTAAAACAGATAAGGGTCATGAACGGCGCACGCTTGATCGCCACGGATTTGATAATATAACGTTTAAAGGTCAAGCGCCGATTGCCGATGTAAAGTACTCGGATAAAAATACTGACTTAGAAGTGCGGTTGGAAGCCATGACACCGTATATTCCACTTGATACGGATAGATCAAGCTATCCAGCGACGATCATGAAATATCGCCTTACCAATACGGGTAATAAATCATTATCAGTATCAGTGGAAGGTTGGAGCGAAAACCCAGGACTTAAAACCCAAGGTCACCGTAATGATGCTACACTTTTAAATGAAACATTTGAGGATGATAATGGTGTGGGGTTTTTTGGTAGTACTGTTATCAGAGAAGACAGTCCGCCAGCAGGATATCCACCAATGGATAGTTTGCCGGATTATGGTTCAATAGCGCTATATTGCTGTGATATGGATGCCGTTGCGACAGCAACATCGTTTTTAAACGGGGCAGAAAACCGTGATATCGAACAATCTATTATTAGTGATATTCGTTCTTCTTCAATTGCAGGAGTTAGTCGTGACATTGAATTAGCCGCGGGTAAAAGTCATGAAGTTTCTTTTATTATTGCGTGGCATTATCCAAATGTAAATCTGCTCGCCCTGACATGGGCTGATGTTGATAGCGGGGCGTTTGAGCAGGCAAAGACTAAACGCTGGTACGCGTCTAAATATAAAGATGCAAAATCGGTGGTGCTTGATGTTGCTGAAAATCTTGAAGAATTAACAAGATTAACAAGGTTATGGCGTGATAATTGGTATGATAGTACGCTTCCTCATTGGCTTTTGGAACGTTCAATTATTCCGACCAATGCACTTCAAACCAATACGGCGTACCGATTTGAAGATGGTCGTTTTTGGGCCTGGGAAGGGGTGGGGTGTTGTCCTGGAACCTGTACTCATGTTTGGCATTACGCACAAGCCGTAGGCCGGTTGTTCCCTGATCTTGAAAGAGACCTGCGTGAGAGGACTGATTATGGCCTTGGGTTTCATGAAAATGGAGCCATAAATTTCCGTGGCGATGTTAACGGGGAACATGCAACAGACGGTCAAGCGGGGGTAATTTTAAGAACTTACCGTGAGCATCAAATGAGCAGCGATGATGCATTTTTACGTCGTGTATATCCCAATGCTAAAAAGGCTTTGGAATTTCTAATATCCCAAGATGCACAGGGCGGTGAACCAACGGGCATCACCAAAGGTGAACAGCATAATACGTTAGATGCGGAGTGGTACGGTAAAGTGCCCGTATTGGCGTCACTTTATCTTGCGGCACTTAGGGCCGGCGAAGAAATGGCAAAAGTTGTTGGAGATGGGGATTTTGCCCAATATTGCCAAGATATCCATTCTAAGGGCGAAGCGAATATTGCGGAGTTGTTTGATGAAAATTATGGCTTTTATATTCAAGAAGAAGATCCTAAATATCCCGATGCAATTGGTGTTGGGATTGGCTGTTATATTGATCAAACAATGGGACAGTGGTGGGCGAACCAATTAGGATTGGGGCGTCTTTATGATGGTGCCAATATTCGCAAAGCACTGGCAAGTTTATGGGATTATAATTTTGTTCCTGATATGGGAATATTAAGGGAGTCGATAACGGACCCAAAATTAAGGGGGCGTCCATATGCAATTGCAGGTGATGCAGGTTTGGTAATGTGTACTTGGCCAAAAGGAGGGCGCGATAGCGATTGGGAAAAGCATTGGCAATATGGTTATTTTAATGAATGTATGACGGGCTTTGAATATGAAGCAGCTGGGCATATGGTTTGGGAAAGTGACGTGCAGCCAGATTTGCTGGTAAAAGGACTTGCCATTAGCCGTTCAATCCATGACCGTTATCATGCAGGGATGAGAAACCCTTATAATGAAATTGAATGTTCGGATCATTATGCGCGGGCGATGGCATCTTACGGAGTGTTTCTTGCTGCAGGTGGTTTTGAATATGATGGACCGAAAGGGCATATTGGCTTTAAGCCACGTATGACAGACGATGGTCATTATAAGTCGGCCTTTACCAGCGCAAATGGTTGGGGAAGTTTTCAGCAGAAATCTTCGAAAGATGGTTTTACGGCGTCAATTGATTTGGCTCACGGCGAACTTAAATTAAAGACGCTGGCATTAAGGGCGAATGGGTATGAGAATGTTAAGACTTCTCACGGTACTGCAAGCCTTAACCGTGACGGTGAAGATGTCATTCTAACATTTGATCAAGCCAAGCTTTTAAAAGCAGGTGAAACATTAAAAATACAATTGCAAACGTAGGAATAAACTTATGAATATAATTTATATAATGATCGCACTGATGATGGGAACCATAGTTTCTGCTCAAGCGCAGGATAACCAAAGTCGTAACTGGCAAGACATTTTAGAAGAAAGCTTACCAGTTTTAGGGCATAGAAATTTTATCGTTATTGCAGATTCTGCTTACCCCCAACAAAGCAATCCCGGCATTAAAACGGTATACACCGGTGCGGGTCAGCTGGAAGTGGTGGAGAAGGTTATTAACGCCGTTGAAAAGGCGGACCATGTCAGTGGTACGATCTATGTGGACCAAGAACTTAATTTTGTGCCGGAGGAGAATGCACCAGGAATTGATAAATACCGAACCGATTTAAATAACATTCTTGGTAATAAAAATGTTCTGAGGTTACCCCATATTGATATTATTAATAAGCTCGATCAAAGTAGTGATCTATTTAATGTTCTTATCTTGAAGACGGATTTAACAATTCCCTATACGTCTGTTTTTATTGAGCTTGGAGCAGGATACTGGAATGATCAAGCCGAAGCAGAATTAAGAGAAAGTATGAAATAGGCCATTACGGTAAATGGACCGGTAGTGCGTTTGTGTGTTTCACTTGATGAAGGACAAATAAAGTCTGTGCGTCGCGAATTTCTGGAAATGTTTTTAAGGTTTTTAAGATGAAGTGGGAAAGTTCCTTGTTGCTTCGAGCAACCACTTTCATGAGATGATCATAGGGTCCGGATAGTGAATAGCATTCCATGATCAGGGGGTGTTCGCGGACGGCGATTTTAAATCTATCAAACGCGGCTTCAGTGTTTTGGTTGATGCTTACTTGAACAAATGCCATTACCTCAAACCCAGCGGCTTCTGCATCCAAAAGTGCGGCGTAGCCTTTTATGACACCAATTTCTTCAAGATTTTTGGTGCGACGTAAGCATGTGGATTCTGACATGTTGGTTTTAGAGGCTAACTCGACCATTGGCATGCGCCCATTTTGCTGTAATTTATGTAGTATATTTTTATCTTGATCTGTGATCATGGGGACATCCTTCAAATATTACTGAAAAAATGAAGAATATCAGCAAAAATGATTGATGCAATGGAAATTTTGATGAATATCTTCAGGCATTTTGATGTAATATGCTTTTATCAATAAAACAAAAACACAGGAAAGAGAATAAAATGTCAGAAGAAAAATTTTTTCATGTTGGTGATCGTAGCGATACGCCAATTGCCCCAACCCAGTTTGAAGTAGGCCCATTCACCAAAGCCCGCCATCCAGAGCCCTATACATTCGATGTGAATTTGGTCGCAGAAGCGGGAACAATGCAGTCAAAAACGGGTACTGTTTCCGTGAATATTCCTGGCTTTAGTCCGGTAACACTTTATTGTGATGAGCAACCACCTGTAGGTAAAGATACGGCACCACCACCACTGGCATTTTTTGCAGCAGGGATTGGTTTTTGCCTTATGACGCATTTAACGGATATTTTGACAGCGCGTAAAATTCAGGTCGATAGTTTGAAATTAGAGCAACGGATTAAATTCAGAACCAACCTTGGCCATATGCGCGAGCATGGTTATATGACCGATGGGGGCTGTGATATGGTCGAAACCCATGTGATGATTGATAGTCCAGAATCAAAAGAAAAGATTATGGATTTACTGAGTGAAGCAGAAGGTGGTTGTATGGCCCATTATGCGCTTAGAAATCCTATTCCTTGGTCAACGCGTCTTGTTTACAATGGTGAAGAAGCCGTTAGCCGTTCGGGCTG
>JABIPV010000109.1 GCA_018699075.1 Kordiimonadaceae bacterium
ACGAAGAAGAGCGCAAAATTAGTCTTTGCAATAGTGGCATCATGGCCCTTGATGGACATAATATGTTTAAAATTCTTGATGCGCTGGATAATGATAATGCTGCAGAGGAATATTATCTTACTGATGCCGTTGCAATTGCCAATTCACTCGGCCTTAAATGCGTCGTCACCGAAGCTCCTGAAAGTGAAGTGATGGGCATTAATAGTCGTAGTGAGCTTAGCCAAGCCGAATCTATCTTTCAAAATGCAACGCGTCAACGTTTTATGGATGATGGAGTAAGCCTAATTGACCCTTCTACAGTCTTTTTCTCTCACGATACTAAAATTGGCAAGGATGTTAGTATTGGGCCGAATGTATTTTTTGGTCCAGGAGTAACAATTGATGACAATGTTACCATTAAAGCTTTTTGCCATATTGAAGGCGCAACCGTTGGCGAAGGATCATCGGTAGGACCGTTCGCTAGGCTACGTCCGGCAGCAATACTTGGTCAAAATGTTAAAGTCGGCAATTTTGTGGAAATTAAAAAAGCCAATATCGAAGATGGCGCTAAAGTCAGCCATTTAAGTTATATTGGCGACGCTCGTGTGGGTAAAAATGCCAATATTGGTGCAGGAACAATTACGTGTAATTATGACGGCTATTTCAAATATCACACGGACATTGGTGAAGGTGCCTTTATTGGTTCCAATACGGCCTTAGTGGCGCCTGTTAATATTGGTGATGGTGCAACCGTGGGTGCGGGAAGTGTGGTTACAACTGATGGAAGCGATGATGCATTGATTGTAACACGTGCTAAGCAACGCGAAATAGGTGGTTGGTCAAAGACTTTCCGTAAAACCCAACAAACTAAAAAAAATAATCAATAGGATAAAATTAAATGTGCGGGATTATTGGTGTAATTAGTTCAAATGACGTAGCAGGACGAATTGTTGATGGTTTGCGCCGCCTTGAATATCGCGGTTATGATAGTGCTGGTGTGGCTACTCTTTATGATGGGCAGTCCCTTGACCGGCGTCGTGCAAAAGGCAAGCTTGTTAATTTAGAAAATGAACTAGACCAAAGACCATTAAGTGGAAGCGTAGGCATTGGTCATACGCGCTGGGCAACACATGGTGAGCCGACAGTTGCCAATGCCCATCCCCATGCATCTGAAAAAGTGTCTGTGGTTCATAATGGAATTATAGAAAATTTTCGTGAATTGCGTGAAAAACTGAGTGCCAAAGGTCATGTGTTTAATACTGAAACTGATACAGAAACCATCGTTCATTTAATTACAGATTTTGTAGACCAAGGAAAACCACCACGCCAAGCTGCTGCTGCGGCACTTGATGAACTGGAAGGTGCATTTGCACTGGCGATTATATTTGACGGTGAAAATGACTTAATGATCGGGGCGCGACGCGGCAGCCCGCTTGTACTGGGTTACGGCGATGGTGAGATGTTTTTAGGATCAGATGCCATTGCATTATCTCATCTAACCCATAAAATTACGTATCTTGAAGAAGGTGACAGGGTTGAGCTTAGTAAAAACTCATCTGTTATTTTTGATGAAAGTGGAAAAGAAGTAAGTCGTGAAATTCATGAAGTTGATGCGTCAAGTGGCTCTATTGATAAGGGCAATTATAAACATTTCATGATGAAAGAAATTTATGAACAACCAACTGTTGTTGGTCAAACACTTGGAACGCTTATCGATCCATTATCTGGCCAGGTTAAGCTTGCGGAAATGCCTTTTGACATGGCCTCAATCGACCGCGTAACCATTATTGCTTGTGGTACGTCATTTTATGCCGCCATGGTGGCAAAATATTGGATGGAACAAGTGGGGCGGATTAATGTGGATATTGATATTGCATCAGAATTTCGTTACCGCGAACCCATAATGCCAGAAGGTGGACTGGCGATCTTTATATCCCAGTCAGGTGAAACTGCGGATACTTTAGCGGCCTTACGCTACGCTAAATCCCAAGGGCAACATATTTTATCAATTTTAAATGTTGCACAAAGTTCCATGGAACGGGAAAGCGATATTGTTTTACATACACATGCGGGCCCAGAGGTGGGTGTAGCCTCCACAAAAGCCTTCACATGCCAGCTATCAGTGCTTGCCTGCTTTGCCATCGCCCATGCCCGCGCAAGAGGCACTATCGACAGAGCGGAAGAAGCACGCCTTTGTGTGGCATTAAGTGAAGTACCTGCGCGGATGGCCGATGTGCTTAATCATGATGATGCCATAAAATCTATGGCCATTGATGTAGCCAAAGCGCAGGATGTGATATATCTGGGCCGGGGTCTTGAATATCCTATCGCCATGGAAGGCGCCTTAAAGCTTAAAGAAATTTCCTATATCCACGCAGAAGGTTACGCTGCCGGTGAAATGAAGCATGGCCCCATCGCACTGATTGATAAAAATGTGCCTATCATTGTCATTGCGCCAAGCGGCAGGTTATATGAAAAAACAGTCTCAAACATGCAAGAAGTCATCGCCCGCAAAGGACAAGTGTACTTTTTTACCGATATCAAAGGCGCGAAAGTAGACGGCGAGGCGGCAATTGCGACCATTGCCCTGCCAATGTTAGACGAGTTCGTGACACCACTGCTGCACGCAATCCCCGTACAGCTGCTCAGCTATCATGTGGCGGTAGCCAAAGGGACAGACGTCGACCAACCAAGGAACTTGGCGAAATCTGTAACGGTGGAGTAAGGAAAACAAATATGACAAAAACTGTAAAGTTATGGAGACCTGTTGGTAAAAAGAATTGGATTTACTAGAGGGAAGTAATTGGGAAAATTCGTCTTGTAGCTACTTATAAAAATAAGAAAAGAATAAAGTAATTTATTTTCTTCATTTCACTCGTCATTGTGGCGAAGGCCACAATCCAGTACCAGAAAATAATTTCTTGCCTAAGTATATTGCACAGTCCATTCTAATTGAATGGTTAAGTCCCCGTATCTTTATATTATGGCATCTGAGAAAAATGGAACGCTTTATATTGGAGTGACGTCTGATCTAGTTCAGCGAGTTTATCAACATAAATTGGGTGAAGTTGACGGCTTTAGCAAAAAATATGATACTAAGTTGTTAGTTTACTATGAAGCGCATGAAACCATGGAAGCTGCTATTATTAGAGAAAAACAGCTTAAGGACTGGAAGAGGTTGTGGAAATTACGGATTATTGAAGAGACTAACCCTAATTGGAATGATTTATACGCGTTGATAGTATAGTTGTTCTTACTGGTACTGGATTGTGGCCTTCGCCACAATGACGGAGAGATGGAATGATGAGATGGAAAATATTGGAGTTGGCGGGGGATTATTCATCGGTTGATGATATTGTTGCTGCGCTTAAAGCTCATCCTGAATTTAAGCTTGAGGAAGAGGCGGCTTTATCCATTTTAATGCTCTATAAAGATACGCTTTCTGAAGAAATTCAAAGAGAACTTGAAGAGCGGTAATTAACTCATTCTGATAACATCATTTACGATTGAATATGTCGCATAAATACTTAGGGCAATATAGAGCGCGTGTTTGGGGTAATAGTATTTTGATTTAAATTTTGTATCGTGGTCTTCAAATTTTAAAGAATGATGGCGATCTTTTTCGGGGATTGTTGCATTTTTAAAAAACTTTATCTGATCCAAATCCAAATATATTATGGTGGTAAGGCCAATGAATAAAAGGATAACAATGCCCCCGTCGAGAACTGAGGGTATATCAATTATTCCGCGTGAAAGATGACTAATCATCGCGGCGCCAATGAACCCTAAAATGATGCTGAGGATCATTCTGATAGCGATCAATATTTTATACATAAATAATCCATTTTCAGTTTTGCACTTTTCCAGAAAAGAAAGATATTCCATATAGATAAAAGAATAAAGGATGGAATGTACAATTTAACTAAATTAAGATACGTTGTTCTACATTGTAAGAATAAATTCGATTAATTATAGGAGAGAATAATGGGTTGCTATAACAGTTGCGTTATCGACAAAAATATTGATGAAGTTTGG
>JABIPV010000101.1 GCA_018699075.1 Kordiimonadaceae bacterium
AAGCATGGTAACAACGGATTGTTGTCACCGATAGATTTTGAACAACAAACAATAATGAAGTCATAAAGTGTCTAACAAATCAGGGGCACATCAGCGGACCGATTTAGGCTCTGGTATAAGCTTATTACTCACTTTAATAAGTTGCTTTGCGTCCTGCGCTCTCGTGATAATTTTTGCATCCGCCCAGACATAATCCCCGTCTTTGCCAGCGATGGCAAAACCATGTATTCCCGTACCGCCCTTGGCCATCAGACCAGAGCCTATGTGATCAAATTCGATCAGGATGGCGTTTCCTTCTATTTTAAAAGACTTATAAAGGGGGCCCGAAGGCTCTACTTTCTGCTCATAATCATTATGTAAAGCAAGAAGGGCTAATCGGCGTCCGAGTTCCATTTTATTTTGCGGATGAATATTTTCAGCATCGCCAATATCAATGGTGAGTGCCATCCCTGCATTGTCCAAATTACCGATAGATTTTCGCATAGCTTCCCGGTTAATGGGCCAATATTGTTTGTGCTCGACCGGGTTTAACTGGGGGGCGTGGAAATTTGCAAGTTGCACGGCATAAAACGGCAGTTCAGCATTTTTCCAATCATTCCTCCAGCTTAAAATTAAATCGGTAAGTTGTTTCTGGTAAAAATAAGCATTGTCTGCCAGCGAAGCGTTAAATTCACCTTGATACCAAATAATTCCTTTAAGGGCATAGGGTATCAGCGGATTAATCATACCATTATATAAATTGCCTGGGTAATAGTGGGGCTTATATTTCCGTTCAATTAGCTGAGGCTCATCCTGATTAAATTCCAGATTTAGTTGTTCGGTGACTTGTTTGTATTTGCGCCATTTTTCGTGACTTTCATTAAAAGGTATCTGGTTTTTATCGACGTCAAAATCACGCTCCCATTTATCAATTTTGGCAATAAGACTTTGGGTGACATGATGTGATTTTTGCGTGTCTTTGGAGAGCCAGCCTTCAATTGATGTGCCTCCCCAGCTTGAATTTATGATACCAACAGGTACGTTGATGGTTTTTTGAATATTACGGGCAAAGAAATAGGCGGTGCCGGAAAAATTGCCTATGGTATTTTTTGATGCGACAATCCAATTGCCTTTTGTATCATCAACGGGTGTACCCGAAGCATTTTGATCAACAGTGTATTCTCGGATCATTGGTTGGTCGCTGTCACCAATTTGTTGTTCGCTCAGTTCTAACATGCCAATTGTGTAGCCCATATTGGATTGACCAGATGCAAGCCATACTTCTCCCACTAGAACATTATTCACTATAATTTGATTGTTTGCGTCAAAAGTAAGGGAGTATGATTGTTCACTGTTCTCGGTTGCCTTTGGCGTTGGCAGAGTGATAAGCCACTCACCTTTCTCATTGGTTGTTGTGTTTTTTATCTCGCCCCAACTTGCCGTAACGGTTATTTTTTCTCCCGCGTCAGCCCACCCCCAAATAGGGGCATCCGTTTGTTGCTGAAGTATCATATTATCCGTAAATAAAGAGGCTGGTTTAACGTCAGCTACTGCGTTTGAAGATAAAAGTATAGTCGTGATAAGTAAGGCGTTCTTGGTTACATTTATAATTTTCATGGCACAACCTAAGTTATTTATATCAGTTCAGGGTAATGTTTTCTTATTAATTCTTTTTCTTGGTCATTTAATTGTTCAATAGGGATGGGTTTATCCTGCGGGCGAATTCCTTTTTGATTTAGCCTATTTATTAAACTCCAATTACGAGAATTTTGACCTTTTGTTGGGTCATCTGGCTCGCGGGCGGTGAGGTCATAGCGGGTAAAGTCTATCAGTTTCTCTGGCGCGCCGTCCTTCCAATTTTTTAACAGCGCTAGTCGGAAATCTTTGTTCATAAACCAGCGAATTTCCATATTTGGATCAGAACCGCATACCCCTGAACCACGCTGAATAAAACGGTAATTTAAATGGTTATTATTTTTATATTGAGAGCGCCAAAGCATGCCAAATTCACCGAGTGTAATGCATTTTGTATCGGGCCAACGCCGCCTCATTTCACTCAGCCAGATGACCAGCCCATCCAATCCATTGCGGCCTTGATAGTTATATATTTTACGCGCTTCTACAAGTGACATTTCCCACGTACTGGTTACCCAGGCAAAGTTATTAAGTTCAAAGCCTTTATCGAAATGGGCTGCTGTGGTGGCCAGCATCTCTTTAGTTCCTTGTTCGGTGCCTTGTCTTATCACAGTTTCGATGGGGCCGACGCCTTGACGACTGCCGCAGCGCAGGCCATCAATTAGACGCGCACCCGGATACATTGCGTTTAAAAAGTCTACTGTCCAGCCATCAAGATTTACACAATCAATTAAATCTTCCTGATTTTGGGCTGGTTTACAAAAATGCTCTTCTGATGGGTAGTATGGATAGGATATTGACCCTTCTCCGTCGCCATTATCAACTGCATATTGACTCCAGATATTACCCTGACAAACATGAATACCTTCCTCTTCTGCCAGATAACGTAAATTTTCTGCTGAAAGAAAACCGGCTATGACGCTTTTGGGACGGTATCCGCCACCCACCATATCCGAAACCATCTCAAGGCCCTCATGCAAGTCGCGATTTACTTGTTCGCGTGAATTATACATATTGGCAAAATCACCGCCGGGAAGAAAGGTGATCTCATCGCCATATTTTTCATGATAAGAAACAACAAGTTTTTTTAAATCCCGGTAGTTTGGCCGTTGGTCTTTTAACGCCAGCCAACTGAATGACCACGTGATCCGTGCGCCGGGCCAGCCTTTTTGCACGGCCTCTCTAAAAACACGTGCTTCTGCGGGAGAATGAATTGATGATTCGTCCTCACCATGTGCTTGATCGCGGGACGTTTCGATTTGATTTACGCGCACGACTGTACTGAAGGTAAAAAATCGATTGCCTAATATCTCAGAAGGAACGGTTGTTCGCTCGGGTTGATGGCCATAAGCTAATGACAGGTTACTTAAAGCATATGCAGGAAGGGTTATTCCTAATTTATATAGGGTTTTGCGCTTTGTTTTATCCATCTTTTTCTTCCTATTTTATTGATATTCGCGGATCGGTGGCTGATATTTTACCTTGCAAATAAATGTCAGGAAGTATTCCGGGACCTTGAATAATAGAAGCTTTATCGAGCATCCCGTTTTTCCAGCTAATATCGATGGTGTGCCCCCCTCTCGCACGAAGCCCGATGATACTTCCATTGGGCCATGCTTCAGGTAATGCGGGGAGCAGATGGATGTATCCTTCATGCGATTGCATAAGCATTTCGGCGATGCCAGCAGTTGCGCCCATATTGGCTTCGATTTGAAAAAGGTGATGACGCATGCCAAAAATACTGTTGAAACCATTATCAAGGGTTTGGGTGCGGAGCATTTCCTGTAGATGGAAATGTGCTGTTTCACCATCACGAAGGCGCGCATTCATGCTAATTGCCCACGCCCTTGACCAACCGGTGCCGACGGCGTCATTTTCAACGCGTATTGCGATGGATTTTTTTGCCGCTTCAAGGAGTTCAGGCGTTTTCTGGGTAATGCTAATCCCGGGATGGAGTGCGTAGAGGTGTGACATATGACGGTGACCGATTTCAAATTCTTCGCGCGGTGTGTCCCATTCCAGTAAACGCCCATCGGGGCCAATGTGAAGACCGTTATCTAATTTCGGTAAGGCGACTTTGATGGCTTTAGTAATTTCATCATTAATGCCAAGTGCTTTAGCTGCAGAGAGGGTGTTGGTAAAAACTTCAGTGATGATTTGTTGTCCCATAGCAGCGCCAGCAACGACCGCTGCAGGGTTTCCGTCTTTAGTTACAAATCTATTTTCAGGCGATGTCTCAGGATAAGAAATCAACTTGCCGTCCTTCTCAACCAGCCAATCAAGATAAAAGAGTGCCTGACCTGAGAGCAGAGGATAACCTATTTCTGCAAGGAATTCCTTGTCGCGGGTATAGTCGTAATAGGTCCAGAGGTGCTGGCTCATCCAGCCGCCGCCGTGGATCCAAGATCCCCAATGGGCAGTGCGCGATTTCATAACGGTTTGGGCAAATAGTTCTGTCGCATGATGCGACATCCAGCCACGCATACCATATTGTTCTCTGGCGGTAACGGCACCATTTTTTGCTAAACGTTGCATGAACTTAAAAAGAGGTTTGTTTGTTTCATTTAGGTTGGTGACATCCGATGGCCAATAGTTCATTTGTAGATTAATATTTAAATGATAATCATTATTCCACGGTGCGGCGATACGCTCATTCCAAAGACCTTGTAAATTAGCCGGATTGCCGTTTTCACGCGAAGACGCAATTAATAAGTAACGGCCATAATGATAGATTAATCGTTCTAAACCGGGATCAAGTATATTTTCTTTTAAATCATTTAAACGACGGTCTGTAGGCAAGTCTTCTCGACTATCAGATAACTGAAGATCGAAGCGGGAGCGATTATAAAGGTTTGCATGATCCGTGATATGGCGCTGCTTCAAGCCCTTAAAATCAGCCGCGAGTGACGCGCTGTTATTACCGATAATGTCAATCTCTTTACCATCGAAATCGGTGCCGGCAGTTAGCTTAATATAAACTTCTCTGGCGCCTTTTATAGCGATCTTCTGCTGTATTAAAGTGATCGTGCCTTCTTGCGACACCGCGTCCAGATTTGCAGCGAAATGAACCCCTAGCATGTCCGGTGCTGGGCTTCCTTGCAATACGCCACCGCGCTGTGTCACCTGCCCCGACATATAAAGTGATCTGACTGAGCCTTTTGTTGATGCTTTTACCTTATGTGTGGTGTGTCCTTGATCTTGCGGCCTGTCGAGTTCGAGATCAAAATTGAGTGTATCTGGTCCTTGCGCTGTGATCTTGATAAAAAGTGCTTCATCGGGGTTAGAATTAAAAACTTCTTGAATGAAAGTTGTTTGTCCGCGTTTCCAAGTTGTGTTGGCGACGCCTGTTCGCAGGTCCAATTCACGCCGATAATCAGAAACACTGGCAGTGGTGCTGTTCCAGTTAATATATAAATCACCGAGCGTCTGATGAGAGCGCACGACTTCGTCGCGTGAGAAACGTAGTGGCATCTGCTGATCAACTTTTTCAAAGGCTTGATCATCGATAAGCTTTCGCATATCAGCAAGGTCGTCCGGAGTACCAATTGATGATTTGATATCTTTCATTTCTCCCGCCCAGACGGAATCTTCATTTAGCTGTATTCGTTCATTAACAGGATCACCAAATACCATCGCCCCCATTCTTCCGTTGCCAACGGGAAGAGCTTCAAACCAGCTTCCAGCTGCTTGTTTATACCAAAGAATATGGCCGGAGGATTGTGAGGAAAGGCTTTCGGCTGCATTACCGTAGGTTATAAGCCCGAAAAATAAAGTTATTATGAGCTGCGTAAATAATGATAATATTTTCATAATATTCATTCTGTCCTAAGGAGTTTCGTTTTTTACAACGTTAAATTATTGTTTTGATCTCTACAACACTAATGATTAGTGTAAATAATAATCAAAATACAGAATTAAGGGACCGCAATGACTTCACCATTAAGAATTAAATTTAAATCCAATTTAAAAAACTTGGTCATATTAAGTTCAATTATGGCACTCACATCTATGGCAACGGCTCAGGAAGCCTATGTTCCCAGTAAAGAAAATCTCGAAGCGCGAGAATGGTTTCAAGATGCAAAATTTGGCATTTTTATTCATTGGGGTGTTTATAGCCAAATGGCAGGCGGCGGTAATCCAGGTGGTGAAGAATGGATCATGGAAACTGAACAAATTCCGATTGATAAATATGAAAGACTGGGGACTACTTTTAATCCGGTAAAGTTTGACGCGGATGAATGGGTAAAAAGCTTTAAATCATCAGGAGCGAAATATATAACCATTACTTCAAAGCATCACGATGGTTTTGCCATGTATGATAGCGACGTGAGTGATTATGATATTGCCGAGGAAAATTCTTTTGGACGTGATATTATGAAGGAACTTAAGGCCGCATGTGATAAGCACGACATTAAACTGTTCTTTTATTATTCTCAGCTCGACTGGCATCATCCTGATTATTATCCTCGTGGTGTCACAGGCCAAGTATATACAGGTAGAGCCATGAGTGGTGACTGGGATAAGTATATTGATTATCAAAATGCGCAGTTAAAAGAACTTCTGACAAATTACGGCGATATTGGTGGCTTCTGGTTTGATGGTTGGTGGGATCATAGAAATGATGATTACAGAGAACGCTGGAGACTTGAAGAAACATATAAGCTCATTCACGATCTTCAGCCCCATGCATTAGTGATTAATAATCATCATGTGACCCCTTATCCCGGCGAAGATGTGCAGCCTTTCGAACAAGACCTTCCCGGCGAAAATCATGCCGGATTTAACACCACCTATATCAGCGATCAAATGCCGTTAGAAATGGCGCAAACCATGAATGGTTCTTGGGGGTTTAGCCTTACGGATGATGCCTTTAAATCAACTAAAGAGCTGATCCAAACACTGGTCGGTGCTGCTGGGCGCAATTCAAACTATCTTATGAATACTGGGCCCATGTCCGATGGCCGCATTCAACCTGAAAATGTTCAAACCTACAAAGAAATGGGTGAATGGTTTAAGACTTACGGCGAAAGCGTTTACGAAACACGCGGTGGTCCAATTGGTCCACGTCCATGGGGTGTGACGACGCGTAAAGATAACGCACTTTATGTTCATGTATTGGATTGGAAAGATAGTGAGCTTACTGTTCCTCTTCAGGATGTTGAAGTGGCAAGTGCCACATTAGTGCGAAACGGTAAAAATGTTTCTTATAAAATCACAGAAGGCGGCATCGCCCTTAATATCCCCTTGGAAGAACTTGATGAGTGGGACGCCGTTATTAAGATCATGATTAAATAATGACATTATCCGAAAGCGCTAAGCGCCAGATCTGCTTTAAAGAAGCCGGATCAAATATGTCTGTTATATGTGATTTGCTGGATGATCAGGCACCTAAGTCTGCGGAATTTTTATGGCAACTTGCGCAAAATAGGTCAAGTTTTGATGCGATCCATGCTATTTGGACAGGGCCAGAACTTTCTTGCCCTTTACCTGCCAGCGTATTGCCGGAAGAGCTTTCAATAAATGTTATTCCAGCTGAAAATGCCACCTCATATCCTGATTGCGGTGATATCGTTCTCGCCAGTATTGCTGCGGGGACTATTGAAGGCTTGCCACCAGGTAATTTCTTTGATGTCGGCCTTTTTTACGGCGAAGGAGGGCGGATGCTGATGCCGTTTGGTTGGATTGAGGTTAATGTGTGTGCTAAAATTATCGCGAAAGATTTAGCACACGCGCAAGAAGCCATGGCAATGATTAGACAAAGGGGAGCGTGCCAACTTTCCTTTGCGCCCGTTGAATAAGCTTTGGAATTAATTGATAACATACTTTTGCCCGGATCTCTTTGGCTGATTATGTTTTCAATGGGCCTTAGTTTAAGCGTTCAAGATTTTAGGCGTATTTCTCAAAATCGTCGCGCGCTTATCATTGGGTTGATGAGCATGTTAATTGTTCCTCCGTTAATTGGTGGTACCATTGCCATTATATTTGCGCCAACATCCGCACTAACTGTGGGATTTATTTTACTGGCAACGTGTCCAGGCGGCATGCTTTCTAATTTAATGACTGATCTGGCCAAGGGTGATTTAGCGCTTTCCTTATCCCTTAGTATTTTAGTCAGTATGATTTATATTTTTGTCATTCCTTTTTATGCACATTTTGCGCTTTTATATTTTATGGATGTAAATGAGCAAGTTGAAATTCCGTTGATTAATTTTATCTGGAAAATATTCAGTATCACTCTTATTCCGGCAAGCTTAGGTCTTTTGGTCAATACCCTAAAACCTGCTCTTGCAGGAAAAGTAAAGGGTTATGTTAAAATTGGCGGCACATCGGTGCTTGTGATTTCATTTGGCTTTATCATTGCCGATCAAATGCCGGTGCTCAGGCAATATTTTGATAGTCTTTTTGGAATTACCCTCGCTATGAACATAATAACTTTGCTTGCTGCGATTACCCTTGGTCATTTGACGGGGTTACTAAAGGCAGAAAGAATTGCTATTGGTATTGAACATATGATTAGGCAAGAAGGCACTGCCATTTATATTGCGGTGACCATCGTTGGCAGCCGTGAAATGTCGTTACCGATGATTATGAACACACCTGTCGCACTTGCATTATGCATTTGTTTTATATTTATATCGCGGCGGTTTTTAATCACTGAAGATAAAAAACATGTTTAAATTAAGCGATCCGGCGCATCTTTCATTATGGCAGAAAACATCAGCGGAGGGTCCATCTTCCTCTTTCTTAAAGGGAAACAACAAAGCAGAAGTTGTTGTGATCGGCGCGGGCATAGCAGGATTAACAACGGCCCTTCATTTAAGTGAGGCGGGTATTGATGTTGCGGTCATTGAGGCTGGTGAAATAGCATGTGGGGCGACAGGAAAAAGCGGTGGTTTAATAGCCCCTGATTTTATACGCCACTCTCCAGTGGATATCGAAAATGAATTTGGTCCAATAGAAGGTGAGAAGCTCATCAAGTTGGTTGGCAGTGCGGCGAAGCATTGTTTTGATCTGATTAAAAAACATAATATTTCATGTGAAGCCAGACAAGATGGCTTTTGGACCCCTGCTCATAATGATGAAATAGCGCAAAGTTTAAAAATGCGTGCCAAACAATGGAAAGACCGTGGCTTTGCGGTGGATTATTATTCTGCAGATCAAGTGTGCCAGCAATTGGGAACAACATTTTATCAAGGTGCGATAAAGTTTGATGAAGGGGGCTCGGTAAATCCTGTAGCTTTATGCCGCGGGCTCGCGGATATAGTCATTAAATTGGGTGGGCGTATTTATACGCAGAGCCGTGTTACAAAGATGTCAAAGATTGGAAGTGATAGGCGCGTTGAGACGAAAATGGGATTTATTGATGGTAAAAAAATTGTTCTAGCAGCAAACGGAGGTAATGCGCAGCTGCACCCTGATCTGCAAAAAACCATCTTGCCATTAAAAGTAATTCAATATGCGACAAAGCCCTATTTGAAAGAAGCGCGAGCAGAAATTTTAAAAGATGGTGGCGCGTTTACCGATAAACGACCTTATTTATTTACCGCACGCTTTGATGTATTTGGGCGGATGATATCAGCATTGCCGGATTTTTTTATGCCCCGCAGCGAAAAAACATTAATTTTAGAAGCATCAAAAAGAGTATCTGATCAATTTTCGAAATTAAAACCTATCAAAATAGAAAGTATGTGGCGGGGAACGGCTTGGCTTAATTCTACATTACTACCAAAAATATATGAATTAGATGAAGATGTTTACGCCATTCAAGCATGTAATGGTCGCGGGCTGGCTAATAACATGGTTATCGGTAAGGAAATGGCAGAGAGCATTATTAAAAATGATAAAGAATGTCTTTCAATTAAACCTGAAAAGCCACGACCTATTAAGGGATATTTAATTGCCCAAACTGTGCCGTCATTTATGATGTTGCGGGCATATTTGAAGCAAAAATTCTTTTAATTTAATTACCAATAGCCTTCATCAGGTTATTGGCTTTTTCAAATACGGCTTTTGCGCTATCGCCCGGTTTAAAAATATTACTGCCAATGCCAAAGCCGTCAGCACCTGCAGCTAAGAATTCTGGGATGGTATGTTCGTTGACGCCGCCTACACAAAGCAGCGGAATATTTTTTGGTAATACTGTTTTTAAGGCTTTGACCGTTTTGGGAGATACGTCATCACAGGGAAATAGTTTAAGAAAATCTGCGCCATGTTTTAGGGCGGTGAATGCTTCACTGGCGGTAAATACGCCGGGGCAGGATTTAAGGCCCAACTCTTTAGTTTTATCGATGACGTCTGTGTCCGTATTGGGAGCAACAATGAATGTTCCCCCGGCTTTTTGAACATTGATAACATCAGCAGGTGTTAAAACTGTTCCCGCACCTACCACAATGTCATCTGCAAAATTATCCGCAATTAATGTAATCGCTTCGAGTGCCCCTGGTCTATTTAATGGCACTTCCATCATGCTAATGCCAGCGTCCAATAGGGCACGGGCGATATTGCAAGCTTCATCAGGTTGAAGGCCACGCAAAATAGCGACGATAGGGTTACGATTAAAATGTTGCATATGTTGATCGGTCATTTTGTGTTCTTTTGATTTGAGTAGAGGTAATTTAATCCCGCACGCGCGGCAATGTCACCAGATAGAAGATGTGTTTCGTGGCCCAAGTGCTCCAACGCCCCTTGATAAAGTGACGTCAAATGGTCAGAACCAATTAAATGTATGGGCTTATCGCCAAAGTGCGCTCTGGCATGGGTTACTTCCTGACCGATTAGAATTCCTGACAAATGTGAAGACTGACTTTCCTTTGGCAATAATCCTAATACATCAGATGTTCTAACGGTAAACAATTGGTTGAGTAATGATGTGCCTTTTTGAGCAATATCAACACCGTGAATGAAGGCGTCATTTAATTGTGGACGACTGTCATCAACAGAATAACGTAATATACTATTTTCTTTGATGATGTTGTACATTTCACCGGTCATATATGTATTGAAATACATAATATGGCGGTTGGAAATTTGTACCCATTTGCTATGGGTGCCAGGTAAAATAAAAATGGCATCATTTATGTTTAAATGTTCAATGGCACCAAGGATTTGTGTTTCTTCGCCGCGCATTATATCGGCGCTATTATTATCTGTCTCAAAATGGCGGACGCCGGGAACTACCCATGTGGGTCTAGTTTGATCTGGCACCGCTATTAAATGATTGGGTAAATCTTGTAAATTATAAGGCGTATCTAAATATCTCGCATCAACCCACCCTTCGCGGCTGCCGATCATACCGCTTAAATAAACCGGAGCGGTGGGATATTTAATAAACCATTGCTGGCAAAGGGTCCCGAGTGTTTCTTGAAATTTCCCCTTTGCTGCGAGGAGGCCTTGATCGGATTTTTTTTCCTCAAGCAGAGAACCTTCACCGTCCATTAAGTAAACACGTAAATTACTGGTTCCCCAATCAGCACAAATAAAAGGATTGTTTTTATCAGTCATCTTGGTAGTCAATTTTTTTCCAATATTGAAAACCGATCATTGCCGACCCTGCGGCACCTGCGGCATACAAGACGGCGGACATAAGGTCTGTTTGAACAATGGAACCAAATGAGAAAAGCATTCCATAAATTGTGATACAGCCAAAAAACATACATGAAAAGGCGGTTGTCATATTGCCGGTATCTTTATCCACGTCTTGAACGCCGGCTTGCTTCAATCGATTAACCACTGGCTTCCAACCGGGACCACTTGGTTTGATTTTTAAATAAAATTCATCCAGTTTTTCGGGCTTGGTTGGCGGAGTTAACAGCGTAACTATTACCCAGCCAATTGTGGTAAGGCCGACAGCCCCAGAAAGCTTTAACCAATCGGGATAGGCACTTAACGATGAAAATTCTATCGTGAGGCTGATAACAAAGGAAAATACCATGGCGGATATTTCGCTCCAAGAGTTAATGCGGTGCCAATACCAACGAACAATGAAAAGTAAACCTGTTCCGGCGCCAACAGAAAGAATAATCTGGAAAGCTTGAAGCGCATTGCTAAGCATAAGGGCAAGAATGCAGGCAAGGATCATTATCGTTACGGTAGCGATACGACCTGCCATAACCAATTCTTTTTCACTTGCTTCCGGTTTCATGAAACGTTGATACACATCTTTTACCATGTAGGAAGAACCAAGGTTTAGACTTGTTGAAATGGTTGACATATAAGCCGCAACCAATGAAGCCGCCACTAAACCGAGCCAGCCTGTTGGAATAAAAGTTAGCATCGCAGGGTACGCTAAATCATGACCAATAACACTTTCATCAACATGCGGAAATGCCTGTCTTAAACTATCTAGGTCAGGGAACACAACCATTGATGCAAGGGCAACAACGATCCAAGGCCACGGACGTATGATATAATGAACCGCGTTAAAAAATAGAATAGCTCCAACGGCATTTCGTTCGTCCTTTGCCGCCAGCATTCTTTGGGCAATATATCCGCCGCCGCCGGGCTCTGCGCCCGGATACCACACGCTCCACCACTGTACGACAAGGGGAATAAGAAGAAGCGGAACCCAAGATGAAGGATCGGACATATCTGGAAAAAAGCTTGTTTTTCCTTGAAGGTTAGGATGATCCATTAGTGCAGATAAACTGCCAACATCGGGATGATCGAGCGCTACACTGGCGGCGATGAAGGCACCGAGCATTGCGGTGCAAAATAATATCAGGTCAGAAAATAAAATACCCCGTAATCCGCCCGCGGCAGAGAAAATAACCGTAACAACGCTGGCAATGAGAACAGTTTCAAGAGGGCCAAGACCAAAAAGAACAGCACCAAATTTAATAGCCGATAATGTTACTGTGGCCATAATCATGACGTTAAAAACAAGGCCAATATAAACGGCACGGAACATTCTTAAAAATGCCGCAGATTTTCCCTCATAACGTAATTCATAAAATTCTATATCAGTTGTGACACCCGAACGGCGCCAAAGATGGGCAAAAAGAAAAGTTGTCATCATGCCAGTGAGCAAAAAGGACCACCATGACCAATTACCTGCAACGCCGTTTACACGGGTGATATTGGCGACCAGATTTGGTGTGTCGGTGGAAAATGTTGTTGCGACCATTGACGTACCTAATAGCCACCACGGCATTGAACGACCAGAAAGAAAGAAATCTTCAGAACTATTTCCGGCTTTACGTCCGGCATAGATACCAATGAATAACGTCAGCATCATAAACGCAATGACGATTACCCAATCTATCGTTTCAAGTGACAAAATATTTTCCCTTAGTTTATTTTTATCGGATGAGTGTAATATAGCTGGTAAAGATAATAAATCAAAAATCACGATAATCTTGAAATAAGTAGTCGGGAACAAAGTATATGAAAAAGATTTTATTGATAGCATCATCGTTAACTGTATTTGCGTCACAAGGAGTGTCACAAAATTTTACACCCATACAGCCGGAAACATTTAAGGACAATATGGCACTATCAAATGCGTGGGGTGATTTTGATAATGATGGCGATCTTGATCTTGTCATTTCTTTTAAAACTGGCGATGTGCGTCTTTATCAAAATAATAAAGGCGAATTTTCAAACATTGGTGTTCAAATGGGACTTCCTACTGGTGGTAAGGAAACCAGATCTGTCGCATGGGGTGACTATAATGCTGACGGATATTTAGATCTGTATGTAGGCAGTAATAGAAACGGTAATGAACTTTACCGTAATGAAAAGGGGAAAAGGTTTACCGAAGTTGGTGTTAAATTAGGTGTCGATATTCCCCACGTGAGCACCCGACAAATAAGTTGGGTTGATTTTGATAATAATGGAACCGTAGATTTATTTGTCGCCGACCGTATGGGGACCAATTATTTATTTCGTAATGATAATGGGAAGTTTGTTGATGTTAGTAAGCAAACGGGGCTTGATGACGCTAGGCCCACTGTCGGCGCATGTTGGTTTGATTATAACAAAGACGGCTTGCTTGATTTGTTTCTTGCTAATCAAAGTGGAACCAAAGACGCACTTTATAAAAATGAAGGCGGTAATTTTATCGATGTTGCTGCTGATCTTGGTCTGGGAGGCCCTGAGCGGGCCTCAAATCAAGGAGGCGTTGATTGTGCGGTAGGTGATTATAATAATGATGGTCATTTTGACTTATTTGTCGCCAATTACGGGGTTAATAGCCTTTATCAAAATGATGGAAAGGGTGGTTTTTCGGAAGTCAGTGAAGCCATGGGCATTTCAGGAGACAATCATATGGTCGGGGCCAGTTGGGCTGATTATGACAATGATGGTTATTTAGATTTATATGTGGCGGGTTATAAAGGCCCCGCAGAAGATAGAATTCCTGTTGATCGTCTTTTTCATAATGAAGGTAAATATTTTAGAGAAATAGATACAGCCGGTACTTCATTGAGCGGCGCGGATCACGGCGTTCAATGGGCAGATTTCGATGGTGATGGGGATTTGGATATCTCTCTTACGGAAGGATATAATATCAAAGGCCATCATCCTGTGCTCAGAAATGAACTTACTGACGATCTAGCCGTAAAATCTTTACAGGTAACTGTGAGTGACGGCGAAGGTCTTTATACCCGCGCAGGTGCAGAAGTGAGACTATATGACGGTGATAATCAGTTAGTGGCGACAAGATTGGTAACAACAGGGGAAGGTTATAATAGTCAAAGCAATCAAGCGGTACATTTTGGATTAGGGGATATTGGACCGGTTAGTGTTGAAGTTACTTTTTTAACCAATGAGGGTCGAAAAATTCAAAAAGCAGACAATATTGATCCGGCTAATTACCAAGGAACATCACTAAAAATAAAGCAAAATTTGTATTAAACTGGTTTCGCAAATTTGTGTTTTTACCCATATTCTGATAGGGTTCCGTCTCTTGGGGTACACAAGGGAGGAAAATACAATGAAGTCAATGATTTCTTGGGCTCTATTCGGTGTATTGTCATATGTTTGGTATTGGTGCGCTTATTTGTGGCCATATCTACAAGGGCAAAACTGGGCGGCAGTATGGGTGCTTTTAACAATTGTGGTTATAATAATTCATCGCAGAAATGGTGTCGCGGCAGTTGGTGCTTCTGTAATAGAAAGCGTTATTGATCGCGTAAAAACAATCGTCGGCAGTTTAATAGGCCTCATCGTGGCAAATGTTGTTGCTGTAACCATAAATTCGTTCGTTGTTGGTGCATTCACCGTCAATGGTTATGTTCAAGGTGCTGTTGTTGTTGTCGGTAGTGCTATTTTGACGTCTGCCTGGCTTGGCGCGTTGGACGACGCTACGCAGTAAATTAATTTATTTTTGTGCGGCAGTCATTGCCGCACAATATTTCATTAAAAATAAGTCTATTTGTTCAAATAGGCTTCGTGTATGCTTTTTTCAAATTCATAAAAAACCATAATAGAAATTATAGCATGAGCACGAAATCTTACGATGAAGATTATCAAAATTGGCAAAATAATCCTGAGCAGTTTTGGGCCGATGCAGCCCAAGACTTACACTGGGACCAAAAATGGGACCAGGTTCTTGATGCGTCAAATCCACCTTTATATCGCTGGTATACGGGAGCAAAAACCAATAGTTGTTACAATGCCTTAGACCGTCATGTTGATGAAGGACATGGGGAACGGCAGGCACTTATTTATGACAGTGCAATGACAAATACTGTCAAAAAATTCACTTATTTAGAATTACGTGATCATGTGGCGCTCTGCGCGGGGGCGCTTGAACAAATGGGTGTATCCAAAGGGGACCGGGTCCTTATATACATGCCGATGATCCCCGAAGCGGTGATGGCAATGCTTGCCTGTGCGCGTATTGGCGCAGTTCATACGGTTGTTTTTGGTGGATTTGCCGCGAAAGAACTTGCGAAACGTATTGTTGATGCAGAGCCAAAGGTGATTGTGTCAGCAACGTGTGGGTTAGAGCCAGGCAGAACCATTTCCTATAAACCGCTACTAGATCAGGCAATGGCACTTTCAAAATCAACGGCTAAAACCATTATTGTTGAGCGTCCAGAATGCGAGGCCACTTTTATTCAAGACCGTGACTTCACGTGGGATGACGTTATGGGCAAGGCATCCCCCATTGATTGTGTATCTTTGATGTCCACAGATCCTTTGTATATATTATATACGTCCGGCACTACGGGTGCGCCAAAGGGGATAGTTCGGGACCACGGTGGTCACCAGGTTGCCATGAAGTGGAGTATGAAAAACGTCTATAATATGGATCCTGGCGATGTATATTGGGCGGCGTCCGATATTGGATGGGTTGTCGGTCATTCTTATATAGTATACGCTCCGCTTTTGCAGGGATGTACGACAATATTATTTGAAGGAAAACCTGTGGGCACGCCAGATGCAGGGACATTCTGGCGCGTAATCGCCGATCATAAAGTAAACGCGCTTTTCGTGGCGCCCACGGCCATACGCGCCATCAAAAGAGAAGATCCCAAGGCGGAACTGCTGCAAAAGTATGATCTTTCAAATTTTAGAACGCTTTTCCTTGCTGGGGAACGCGCCGACCCAGACACCGTTAAATGGGCGGAAAACATTTTAAAAGTTCCAGTTATTGATCATTGGTGGCAAACAGAAACCGCATGGTCGATATGTGCCAATTTTATGGGCATTGAGCACCTTCCTGTGAAATATGGTAGTCCGACAAAGCCTTCTCCCGGATTTGATGTTCGTGTATTAAATGATGAAGGCGAAGAAGTTCCAGCGGGAGCCCTTGGTAATATAGTGGTAAAGGAACCGCTCCCGCCAGGGGCCATGCTCACAGTCTGGAAAGATGATAAAAGGTATATTGATACTTATTTCTCAGAATTTAAGGGGTTTTATGTCACAGGTGATGCGGGGCATAAGGATGAAGATGGCTATTTTTATATTATGGGGCGCACCGATGATGTGATCAATGTGGCGGGGCATCGATTATCCACGGGCGCAATGGAAGAAGTGCTGGCATCCTTACCAGAAGTGGC
>JABIPV010000085.1 GCA_018699075.1 Kordiimonadaceae bacterium
AGATATGGACGCGATCCGCAAGAAAATATCAGTCGGTATGCGCGGTTCATCGCGCTCCCGCTTTCATATGGTTAAAGAAGGGATGATTTTATATTCGGCCCTACCCCATCAGGAATTACCGCCGCAATCATGGCAAGGTGCGTCGCCCAATTTAAAACTTCAAATGCAACGTGTTTTCCCACAAAACGGTCAGTTCGCCATGCGGGTCACAGCGTCAAAAGGATATTTTCCAGAAGATGCAGAGCCAAATTTTGTCGGCGTCAAAGGATTAAACCCGCAAGTTTCTTTAAATAATTACGATCAACAAGATGCCATCGTCATTAATGCACATGACGGTAACAACCGCGATAATGTGATGAAAGACGGCGATTACATTATGCCCGTCACCATCGCCAAAGCCGCCAGTATTACCTTAAACTTACCGATTAAGGAAAAAGGGTTTTATCAAATTGATGTGATCCGCAAAGTGGCGACAGGTGATGATGTTCCCGCGATTAATGTGAATATTGATGATATCGGTCAATTTAAACGCTTTAATGATGATGTGGATGATAAGGATGATAAAAGACGCGTGAATGCCATCGGTGTTGCCTTTATGACGGCAGGTGATCATGAACTTCGTTTAGGCGGTGAGTTCTTCTCTGGCTTTAGTCACGTTATCGCCACGCCCTACGCCGTGGCCCATCCCGAAATTGCGATACTGCAAGCACCGAGCAAAGAAGAACAAGAAATTATCTTAAAAGATAATCCTTCGATTAGAACCTACGCAGGGACTTTTCTTGATGATGGTATGGATTACCTTACCTTTGACCAAAACCAAATTGTTGATGCGCCGCTTGGTCAGGCAAAAACATATGATTTTTATGGTCGCCTCGAAAACTTACCTATTCCAGAAGCCGATACGGGCGATACGGAACCCTTATCCGGTATTATGGTTTTAGGACTGTGGAATGATCAGATGGTCAAGAACAGCAGCATGACCGGTCCGCCGTTACTGGTGGAATCAATTGAATTTGAAGCGCCGTTTTATGCGCAGTGGCCGCTTCAATCGCATAATGAAATATTTATTGCATCAGATCATGAACGTGGCAGCATAGAATATACCACCGAAGTGGTTGAGCGTTTTATTGAAAAAGCATTCCGCCGCCCCGCCACCCGCGATGAACTTAATCGCTATATCGGTTTTTGGGATGCCATCAAAGGCGAATTTGACCGTTATGAAGACGGGGTAAAGGAAACCTTGGTTGCTGTTTTAACGTCGCCAAACTTCTTATTCTTAGCTGAACCAACTGACGGTTTCAACGAAAGTTATGCCCTTGCCAGTCGCCTATCATATTTCCTATGGGACAGCCCACCGGACGCAGAATTACTTGAGCTTGCCAAAAGTAATCAACTTAAAGGCCAGCTTCCCGATGTTATAGATCGCATGCTTGGGGACGACAAAGCGTGGCGTTTCATCCGTTCATTTGGACGCCAGTGGTTAAGCTTGGACCGCGCGGAAACCATTGGCATGGATATGAAAAAATATCCAAATTTCACACGCTTTGTACGCGATGATTTACAAGAAGAAACCTATCAGTTTTTTGGCGAAATTTTAAAAAATGATCTCAGCATTATGGAAATGATTCATTCTGATTTCACCATGCTCAATCAGAACCTAGCCGAATATTATGGTATTGACGGCATTAAGGGAAATAACTTTAGACGCGTTGAGCTTGATGCATCCCTAAACCGTGGCGGACTTATGACCCAAGGCGCTTTCCTGAGCGGTCATTCAAGTGGCAGTGAAGCACACCCGATCAAACGTGCGGTTTGGTTACGTTCAAAATTACTTGGCAGTCCTCCTTCACCGCCACCGCCAAATGTTCCTTTGCTTGACCCAGACACACCGGGTTTTGAAAACCTGACCCTGAAAGAACAATTAGAACTTCACCGCAGCAATGAAAGCTGCCGTGATTGTCATGTGGGCATTGATCCTTACGGTATTGTTTTTGAAGGATATGACGCCGGTGGCATGACACAACAAATGGCCAAAGGACGCCCTATTGATACCCAGTCTCAACTACCAGATGGTACTGATGTTAAAGGTGTCGATGAAATAAAAGCATATCTACTGGAAAAAAAACCTGATGTATTTGCCATGTCACTAATCAAGCATTTATATTCATATGCCCTAGGCCGCGATATCAGCTTTACCGATGATCCTGCGTTGTATGATATTCTTGAACAGGTAAAAAATAAACAATACGGACTTAAATCTGTTATAAAAGCAATCGCAACCAGCCCTGATTTTGTCAAAAGCACAACAATGATGGCGACCAATGATACTAAGGAAGGGGAAACAAGTGACTAATAACTGGAAAATAAACCGAAGAAGTTTCCTCCAAGGCGTGGGCGTAAGCTGCGCTCTACCTTACCTTGATGTTATGGCAGAAGATAAGCCAGCAGAGGACACCAGACCAAAACGCATGGCTTACGTCTATATCCCAAATGGCGTTAGTTTACCCGAAGACCCCGAATATGCAGACTCGCGATGGTTCCCCGTAGGCGAAGGCAAAGATTATAAAGTCACTAAAACATTGGCTGCCATGAAACCATTCCGCGATGACATTTCCATTCTCGGCGGTCTAAGTCATCCAAAAAGTCGAAACCTGTTAGGCCATCTTGCGGGCGATACCTGGCTCACCGCAGGCGACCTTCGCGGGGCAAAATATTTAAATAATGTTTCCGTTGACCAATTAGCGGCACAAGAATTTAAACAGCACACCCGTTATCCATCTTTCGTATTTTCGACCGATGGCGGGGTGGGTTATAAATCACGGGTTTCAACTTTATCTTTTGATAATAACGGCAAACCGATCCCTTCTGAGCATCGTCATAGAACCATATTTGAGCGTTATTTCTCACCACAAAATGGCACGACCACAGCGGAACGAAAACGTTCTTTAAGCATGAACCAAAAAATCGTCGACCTCGTGCTTGAAGACAGTAAAAGCCTACGTCCTAACCTTGGACAACAGGATAAATACAAGCTTGATGAATATATGCATTCCTTAAACCGGATGGAAGAGCAGATCAAAAGATCGGAAGCTTGGTTTGATGTACCATTAAAAGATTTTGACAGCAGTAAACTTGAACTAGATGTCTATGCCCATATTGATCCACAAGCCTATATCAGGTCAATTTTTGATCTTATGGTCCTTGGTTACCAGTTAGACCTCACCCGAGTAATGACTTATATGATTGCCCGCGAAGACGGCATGGGATTTGGTGAAAACTTCCCTAAATTTGCCATCGGTAGTAAACAAGGCCACCATACCATTACCCACGACCTAGCCACTGGTCATTGGAAGGAATGGGGTGATTATGATACATGGATGACAACTCAATTTGCCTATTTCATGGATAAAATGAAAAACACATCGGACGAGCACGGAACGCTGCTTGATAACACACAAATTCTTTATGGTAGTTCATGTAGTACCCAACATAATGCCAACAATTGCCCATTGATCTTGGCAGGTGGTAAAAACATGGGGTTAGAACATGGTGAATACACAATTTACGATCCGAAAAACACACCGCTTTCAAACCTTTATGTTAAAATGCTTAATGCCGCCGGTATCGAAACAGAAACCTTTGCAGACAGTACAGAAGAACCATTTAAAGGCATATTCGCTTAATTGAAAATATAATAACAATAAAATAAACGGGAAAGAGTTACAAAATGAGTGAAGAAATTTCAGGTGCAGATAGCGCCAAAATTGCTGTTGTCGAAAAGCGTTATTTAATACCTTTTATTCTACTCACCAGCATGTTTTTTGCTTGGGGCATTGCCAATAACATGACGGATACGCTGCTGGCGGCTTTCAAAAAAATCATGAGCATGTCTGATTTTGAAACCACATTTGTGCAATATGCCTTTTATGGTGCTTATTTCTGTTTCGCCCTTCCTGCCGCCATGTTTATTCGTAAATATTCTTATAAAACGGGCATCCTTATTGGCCTTGCTATGTTTATTATTGGTGCCCTGTCCTTTTATCCTGCCAGCCAATCTATGCAATATATCCATTTCCTACTCGCACTATATGTCCTCGCCGGCGGGCTTTCGTTTCTAGAAACCTCTGCAAACCCCTATATCGTTGCGCTTGGCGATCCTTCAACGGGTACTCAGCGTCTTAACCTTGCCCAGTCTTTTAACCCAATAGGATCAATGACAGGTATTCTCTTAAGTCAAATATTCATTCTTTCAAACCTAAATTCCGCAGACGAAGATCAACGCGCCCAAATGGGCCCTGAACAACTCGAAGCCATTCAACAGGCGGAACTTAGTGCCGTGATGGGACCTTATGTTGGTGTCGCCATTGTATTGTTTATTTTATGGATCATCATTGCGAAAACAAAAATGCCTGAAGCATCCGACGAAGCACATAACACAAAGATCATCCCATCTTTTGGTCGTTTGTTGGCAAAAAAGAATTACCGTACTGCTTTACTTGCGCTTTTCTGTTCCGTTGGGGCGCAAATATGTCTTTGGTCCTTCACAATCCGTTATGTAATGCTGGAAATGAATTTAAACGAAGCCGATGCCGCTGATTATTATCTTGCGTCACTTGCTCTTTTTTTAATATCACGTTTCATCTGTACTTGGTTGATGAACTACATCACGCCGGGCCGTCTTATGGCTTATTTATGCTTAACTGCATCCGCTTTAACTCTTGTTGTAATTTTTGTAGGGGGAACACTGGGTGTATATGCCCTTGTCGCCACATCAGGCTGTATGGCACTCACATTCCCAACCATTTATGCACTCGGTCTTCGTGGCCTTGGGGAAGACACAAAAATAGGTGGTGCTGGCTTAATTATGATGATAATTGGTGGGGCTGTTCTTACGGGTATCCAAGGAATTATTTCTGATAATTATGGTTATCACCTTAGTTTCTTCATCCCTACGATAGCATTTTTAGTAATAGCAAATTATGGCCGCTTAAATGTTAAAGCAGAAATACATTAAAAATCATCTGAGTTAGCGAAATAGCTTTTAAGCCACGTTTCAAAATGATCAGAATTTATTGCATCGGTGAGCGAGCCGCGGAAATTAGCGAGTTCGCCGATTGACATATCGTCACCGGCAGAAGTCGCATCTAATAAATTGCCATCATAACGGCTGTTTATTTTTTCTTGTTCTTCTATGTAATGACCATATTCAACCAATAGCTCAGAAAGGGACGGCCCCAAGAAACCTATTGAAAAAGTTAGGCTCTCCTCCAATGTTTCTCCTGAGTGAGGATAAAGAGGAGGAATATAAATCAAGTCGCCTTCTTCTACGTCAAAAGTGTCGCCCTCAAAATCATCTTTCAGTATTTTAAGATCAATGTCCTGAATATATTCTTCGTTATAAATTGGATCACGGCCAACTTTCCAGCTGCGTTTACCTTTACCTTGTATTAAAAACACATGATAACTGTCCAGATGGGGACCAACACCACCGCCCGGCACAGAATAACTGACCATCACATCATCAATTAACCAACAAGGGGAAAAACCAAACGGTTTGAGAATGTCTTTTGTTGGCGGATGATGAAGTTCTACACTTTGAACCAGTAAACTCCAGCCCTCTTCAGTCAGGTTGGCAAACCGATCTTCTTCAAAGGGGCCATGCTCACACTTCCAATCTGTGTGGCCATCGCCCTTAATTACTATTCTTGATCTTATATCTTCTTCTAAGGATAACCCGGCAAGTTGATCCGCTTCGATAAGCCCCTCAACGGCAACAGCCTTTCTGACTACAAAAGGTTTTTTATTCCAATATTTTTGATAAAACGTAGCTTGATCAGGTAAGCTATCCAGACATAAAACAGAATTCGACATAAAGGGCTTCTTTAAAGTTTAATAAAATAATATAAAGATTAGCACAAACAGCTTTAAGGAAAGAACAATAATTTGGCCTGGTGCGTATATATTTTAAAATGCGGTGACGATAGTTATTATACAGGCATCACAAATGACCTAGAAAAGCGGGTAAATGATCATGAATGTGGCAAAGGCGCCAAATATACTCGTGGGCGCGGACCTTTCAAAATCATATATAAAGAAGACCTAGATAACCGAAGTGAGGCGTCCAAGCGTGAAATAGAAATAAAAAAACTAAGCCGCCCAGATAAAGAAAAACTTATAATACAGGGTCGCTAATTTTAACCTGCCAATCAAGTATCATCGCTTCTAAAATTTTACGCCTCTGTTGATGTTCTGCGACGTCTATAAGATTATTTTCCTCCGCTGGATCATCAACAACATTATAAAGTTGATCAACTTGTTCGGCGGGCGCCCCTTGGCCGAAACGTTTAACCAGTTTCCAATCTTCTAACCTGACCATTCGTAAATGTGCAATGCCAAAGTTTCTCATATTATATTGAGCAAAAACCGGTTTTGAATAATCGTCGCTTTCCCCCGTAAGTAACTGGGTCAAATCTTTACCCTGCGGAGTAATCCCTTGTGGTACGTCAATATCTAACATTTTTAAGATGGTCGGAAAAACATCAACATTTGAAACGGGGGCGTCAATAACGCTCTGCGCGATAACCTGACCCGGCCAGCGCACAATCATAGGAATTTTTATGGCTTCATCGTATAGGTTCGCGACACCTTCATAACCAACCACCTCATCGCCCGCGATTGTTCCCACTGCTCCACGGCCAAAATATCCGTGATGGCCAATAAGCATTCCGTGATCCCCCACATACATAACGATGGTATTCTCGGCGAGCCCCAATCTATCAAGTTCATCCAAAATTTCACCAACGGCACGATCAAGCGCATGTATTGCCGCATAATTATTGCGGGTCACTTTCTTTAGCCACTCCGTATCAATTCCTTTTGACATTGGCACTATCGGATCAATATGGGCAACTGCATCCAAGTCTTCTTGCGGGACAGCATCCCAAGGCCTTTGCGGTTCACGAAAAGTCATTGTAAGGGAGAATTTATTATCTTTATTTTCCCTCAAAAATTCTTTTGCATGCTGAACGAAAATGTTTGAAGTATGCCCTTTAACTTCACCAATCACGCCGTTAACATCAAGGATCGGGTCAAACGGTTTTGAATCCTGCTCGTATCCGACGAAATAATCAAACCCTCTTTCCATAGGATGGAAACGTTTTGCTTCGCCCAAATGCCATTTGCCAATCAGGCCCGTTGTATATCCATTTTCCTTTAATATTTCTGGCCATAGCTTTGCTGATATATCTAATCCACGTTCTGCGTAATAAGGTGTTAACATCAGAAAATCATTTACACCAACCTGACTTGGATATTGGCCACTAAAAAAAGCTGCGCGACTTGGCGAACATACCGGTGCAGCAGCGTACGCATGATTAAACCGCGCGCCCTCTGCGGCAAGTTTATCAAAGTTTGGGGTCACTGCCTGACCGTCACCGTAAGCCCCCATGGCACGCCGTGAATGGTCATCCGGTACGATGGTAACAATATTCCAATTTTCTGCCGCGAATGATGTTTCAAAATATAATAAAGAGAATAATAAAAATAATGATTTTCTAAGCAACAGTCACGCTCCCATAAATAATTGAAGGAATTTCCATCTTTAGGCGTATTATAATTACAAATTAATACAGGGAGGAAAATTTGCAACTTAATATTCATCACCTATTCTTAATAGTAATGGGCTTTATAAGTTTATCCATAAGCAATTCACACGCCCAACAGAATAATAATTCCTGCAACGCCATTTTACATAATTACCAAAACGACAATGTCACCTTGATTTCTGCAAAGGATATTCAGCAAGGGCCAAGAAATCCCGCTTATTGCAAAGTATTTGGCACCATTACTCCCGATATAGGATTTGAAGTACGTCTGCCTAAAGAATGGAACAGCCGTTTTTATATGGTTGGTAACGAAGGATCAGGCGGGAAAATAAATAGCCGAAACATGAACCTTCCTCTAAGCATGAATTATGCGACAGCTTCCACAGACCTTGGTCATAACGGTTATATGGAAGAAGAAAATTACGGTTATAACAACCGCCAAAAAGTTATTGATTATGGTTTTCGCGCTACCCACTTAACCGCCGTAATCGCCAAAGAAATTGTTAATTCTTATTATAAAAAAAATGCCGAATATTCCTATTATGTGGCCGGTTCTGCCGGTGGTCGTCAGGGTATGATGGAATTTCAGCGCTTTCCAGATGATTTTGATGGCTATTTAATCTCGGCCCCGGTCTATAATATTTCTGCCGTACATATGTGGGGTATATGGAAAGCGCAGGCCTTATCGGGCGATGGATATATCCCGCCGGAAAAAATTGAACCCTTGGCCAAAGCCATTTATGACCGCTGCGATATAATTGACGGTGTCCAAGACGGAGTTATTGAATATCCCCCTGCCTGTGATTTTGACCCAGCACTTCATTTAAAACAGTGCGCAGATGGTGATGACTGCTTTACATCAGGACAAATTAATGCGCTGAAGAAAATATATGATGGTGCACGTAATTCAAATGGTGATCAAATATTTCCCGGTCAGCCACTTGGTGCAGAAACAAAAGGCGATTTGCCGTCCTATATGCGCACCAACGGCCCACAAAATGCATGGGTTAATACAATTGTTCACGCAGAAGGTGTCGTTGATCGCTACGCCGAGTTTGCTCTTTCATATTTGCGCTACATGGCATTTCCAAAAGATGATCCAGAATATAACTTAACTGATTTTGACTTTGATAAAGACCCCGCCCGTCTTGCCGATGCGGCTGACATTACTGATGCGTCAAATCCGGATTTAAGTTTCTTTAAAGCCAGCGGTGGCAAAGTAATCCACTATCATCACTGGGCAGATACAGCAAACCCCGCCAGTAATTCCATTGCATATTATGATCAGGTATTAGAAAAAATGGGCGATACTTCAGATTTTTATAAATTTTATTTATTATCTGGTGGTTTTCACGCGGCACCTGGAGTGGGCGCGACAATTGTTCCTTGGCTAGACACGATTGTTAACTGGGTTGAAAACGGTATCGCGCCTGATGAATTAAAGGCGGATCGGATAAAAAATAACCAAATAGTATTCAGCAGAAAAGTATGTCCTTACCCCAAAAGAGGTGTCTACAAAGGCAGTGGCGATACAAATTCAGCGGATAGCTTTGAATGCAAAAATTAAATTTTATTGCCAAAGCAGTATATTAAAGGCATGATATAACTCCACAAAAATTAAAAATAGGGAGAATATTAAATGGGATTTATAGCATATATAGTAATTGGGGCACTTGCAGGATGGATTGCTGGCAATATGATGAAAGGGGCCGGCTTTGGCCTTCTTGGTAATATCATCGTTGGCATCGTCGGAGCCATGATTGGCGGTTTTGTACTCGGGTTAATTGGTTTCACTGGTGGTGGGTTTATCGCATCGTTAATAACCGCAACAATCGGTGCCGTAATTTTACTCTTCATTGTCGGTAAAGTTAAAAAATAACAACTACTTAAGGACAATAATATGAAAAATTATGTAGCGGAAGGTTTTGGTACCTTCTGGTTGGTTCTTGGTGGTTGCGGCAGTGCCGTACTTGCTGCGGGCTTTCCTGAAGTTGGCATTGGCCTGCTTGGCGTTTCACTCGCATTTGGTCTAACTGTGATTACTATGGCATATGCCATTGGTCATATATCAGGTTGTCATTTAAACCCGGCTGTTTCAATTGGTCTTTGGGCGGGAGGACGGTTTCCAGCTAACCAGCTTTTACCTTATATCATCGCCCAAGTGATCGGTGGTTTAATTGGCGGCGGCGTTTTATACTTAATCGCCAGCGGTCAAGCAGGGTTTGATGTAACTGCTGGATTTGCATCCAACGGATATGGAAGTCATTCCCCCGGTGGATACAGCATGGTGGCCGCGCTGATTACGGAAGTGGTAATGACCATGATGTTTTTACTGGTTATTATGGGCGCAACAGATAAACGCGCACCAGCAGGTTTTGCACCAATTGCAATTGGATTATGCCTTACTTTAATCCATCTAATCAGTATTCCTGTAACAAACACATCCGTAAATCCTGCAAGAAGTACGGGCGTTGCTTTATTTGCAGGTGATTGGGCAATATCACAATTATGGCTTTTCTGGCTTGCACCAATTGTTGGCGCAATACTTGGGGCTGTGATTTATAAGTATATAGGAAATGAAGATAATTAAATCTGTAACTATAGCAGCCATAGCTGCTTCACTTATTTTAGTGAATACATATTCAAATGCACAAGATAGCAAACCAAGCTATCTTGTGAAATATGTTGATAAAGGTGTCATCAAAATTGATGGCACCATTTCAACTGATGAATGGCAAGATTTTACGAGCATACAAAAAGAGTTTTCAATTCAAAGCAGCACTGAAAAAACACCATACACCCATTTCAAAGCAGCTTGGAATGAGGATGGTTTATATTTTGCTTTTGATATTAAAGATCAACATATCGTCTTAGCCGATACTAAAAGCGGCGAAAGAGCGGTAGACGATTCCGACCGGGCTGAGATTTTTTTATCTCCTTTGACTGATGGACCTACGCTTGAACAATATTATTGTTTGGAAATGGCGCCCAATAATATTGTCCACGAATTTTCTGCACAAACTTATCGCCAGATGGATACGTCTTGGGCCTTAAAAGGTTCCGTTTATGAAACAGTTATCAGTGATACAGGCTACACAGTGGAAGGTTTTTTACCCACTGAAACCCTCACAGAAATGGATATTCATATAAAAGACGGCGGCTCTTTTTACGCGGGTGTATTTCGTGCAGAATTTACCCAAACCGAAGATGAATTAGTAATGCAGTGGATCAGCTGGATTAACGCAAAATTATCAAAACCTGATTTTCATGGTCCTACCTCTTTTGGGCTGTTCAACTTGGTAAAATAACGATAATAAGAAGCATGATAAATTTAACCGTTGTTGACCAATCCCCAATTCAGCTTGGATCGGAAGATCAAAGACCTGCCCCACAATTAAGTGTTGAGCTTGCGAAAGCTTGTGAAGAGTGGGGTTATAAGCGCTATTGGCTGGCCGAACATCACAACACCAGTTACTTTTCCGGACCAACACCAGAAATCCTCATTAGCCGTATTGCATCCGAAACAAATTCTATGCGTATTGGCAGCGGGGGTGTGATGCTGTCCCATTATAGTCCTTATAAAGTTGCGGAAAATTTTCGCCTCCTCGCGACATTATTCCCGGGACGCATTGACATGGGCATTGGCCGCGCTCCTGGCGGTGATCAAATGGCAAGTATGGCGTTATCTTATCCCGGTCAAGCCACATACGGTGAAGTATATTCCCGTCAAGCTCATGACTTAAAGGCTTTTCTTGATGGTGGCTTAGAAGAAGCTCACCCCTTTAAAAGCTTAATCACATCGCCTTACGATGATTATAGCCCCGAATATTGGATGTTAGGCACCAGTGGCGGCAGCGCCGCACTCGCCGGGCATTTGGGCTATTCATTATCACTCGGTCTTTTTGTCGCGCCCACAGGGCAAAAATACGACATTGTTGAAAGTTACTTACAAGCATTTGAAAATGCGGAGCATAAACATAAACCCGAAGTGATGATCGCTGTTGGCGGGGCTTGCGCCGACACCAAAGAAGAAGCAGAATATATTGTCTCTTCTCAGCTCTACAAAAAAACCATTGCCCAAACTCGTGGTGATGATAATCCATGGATCCATCCTGATCAGGTTCAGGATAATATTAAGGGCTTCTCCGCCCGGGAACATCGCTATTATAACTTATTAAAAGAAAATTTTGTTATTGGTACGCCCGCTGAATGCGAAGAACGCATGATGAAATTACAAGAATATTGGCGCACAGATGAATTTGCATTTCTCACCGTAACACATTCATTTGAAAGCCGAAAAAACAGTTATAAACTACTCGCAAAACAGCTTTTATAGCAACTCCAGCTATAACAATCTTGTTATAGCTATACACTAAAAAACAACATTGACATTATAACAGATTTGCAATTTACTAAGCTCACATACAACTTGCTATGGGGCCTGTTGTTTGAATATTCAAAATAAATATCAAACAGGAGATGTTCATGAAATATTTAATTTCACTTTTCATTGTATTTTTTACCAGCGTTACATTTGCGGCTGCCCCCAGCAGCGCGCCAGACACACCTTTTAGATTAGGCACTTTTGAAGCCGACGGAATGACACGTGTCGGCATGGTACTCGGCGAAGATACAATTCTTGATATAAGAGGCGCAAGCGCCGCTTTAAGTTCAGCTGAAGATTTAGACGGCGTGCGTATGCCGCGTAATATGTTGTCACTGATCGAAAATTACGACCGTGTAAAAGCACGTCTCTATCAAATTGCCAATTATTATACTGGCAACGCCGACGGCCGATCATTTGCTTTTAAAGTCGCTGATGTTACGCTGAGAGCCCCTATTAAATGGCCTTACAATTTAGTATCAGCCGCAGCAAACTATCGAGACCACACCCGAGAAATGTCAGACACTGATCTGAAACCAGTTGATCCTGACGTTGACCCACCAGTACTTTTTGCAAAGTCGCCACGTTCAACCATCCTTGACCCCAACTCTGAGTTTCCAATCCCGAAAGGTTATCCTCTGGGTAGAGCATGGGATTTTGAAAATGAATTGGCCGTAATTATCGGTAAAAAAGCCGATAGCGTAAGCATTGAAGATGCCAAGGACTATGTTTTCGGTTATAGCATCGTTTTCGATGTTAGTGCCAGAAATGACCCTTCTTTTCCACGCAAAGAAAGAGCTGGCTTCAATTTTGGAGTAAACTGGATGGAAGGTAAAAGTCGCGATAATGCAGCACCTTTTGGACCTTACATTACACCAAAAGAATTTATTGGTGATAGTGCTGACCTTGATATCAAAACCTGGGTTAATGGCGTTCAAAAACAAGATGGTAACAGCAGAGATATGATCCATGATGAACCGCATCTGATACGTCATATGACAGCAATATTTACCCACTATCCCGGTGATGTGATAATGACAGGAACACCTGCAGGTGTCGGCACAGCACGAAATCCGCCTGAGTTTCTTCAACCGGGTGACGTGGTTGAAATGAGTATCGAAAATATCGGTACCCTCGTTACAACAATTACTGAAGAAAAATAAAGAAGAAATGCAATATGTCGCCGACACATACCGAAGGGAATATGGATAAGTATGTCAACTGATAAAGCACACGAATTATGGTCTTCTAAATTAACATTCATTATGGCTGTCGTTGGTTCAGCCGTTGGCCTCGCTAATATTTGGCGTTTCCCGTATACCGCAGGAATGAATGGCGGTGCTGCGTTTGTTTTTATTTACATTGGCGCGGTGCTCATGCTTGCCGCTCCAGTCCTTATCGGAGAATTAATGGTGGGCCGTAGAGGGCAAAAAAGCCCCCCAATATCCATGTTAAAAACGGCTGAGGAATCTGGCGGCAGTCCTAAATGGCAATATATGGGGGTGGTCGGAATTGTTGCAGCAATAATTATCTTCTCAACTTATTCCATCGTCGGCGGCTGGACTTTAGCCTACAGCACAAAAGTCGCAAGCGGATTATTCGTTGGTGAACAAGGCGATGCAATTAAAGATTTATTTACTGACTTCACCAGCAATGGGGCCACCGTATTATTTTGGACAACTTTGTTTCTTGGCCTCACCACATGGGTATCATCGCGCGGCATTAAAAGCGGCATTGAAAAAGCAGTTAAGTATTTGATGCCTCTTCTTTTCATCATGTTACTGGTACTTGTCGGTTACGCCGCATGGGTTGGTAATTTCAAACAAGCACTTGATTTTTTATTCACACCTGATTTTTCCAAAGTTACCGTAAACACCTTTATTTCTGCCTTTGGGCAGGCCTTTTTCTCGTTAGGTGTTGGGGTGACTAACCTTATGGCATATGGTGCCTATATGGATCAAAAAACGTCCATTCCTAGATCCTCACTGATTATTGCCGGGACTGATACATTTGTCGCGTTGCTTGCTGGACTAGCTATCTTTCCTATTATATTCGCATTCAATATGATGCCGTCTGAAGGACCAGGGCTAGTCTTCATGGCCCTGCCCGTTGCTTTTGGTAATATGGCTGGCGGGACTATTTTTGGCACAATTTTCTTTTTATTACTCTTCTTTGCCGCCTTAACATCAGCCCTCTCTATGATGGAAGCAACCGTATCATGGTTTCAAGATAAAACCGATTGGTCCAGACGAAAGTCCGCCCTATGTGCGGGGTCTATTAGTTGGCTACTCAGCACATTATCGGTTTTATCCTTCAGCAATTGGTCAAATTTTTATCCACTTAATTTTATTAAAATATTTGAAGGAAAAACATTCTTTGACATTTTCGATTACGCAACCTCAACAGTTATGATGCCTTTAGGCGGCGTGTTCATCGCAATTTATGTGGGCTGGGTTTTAAAACAAAGTGTTACAGAAGAAGAATTTGCTAAGGGTGGCAACACGTCGGGATACCAGACTTGGTTATTTTTAGTTCGTTATGTTGCCCCTGTGGTTCTTCTGATCATATTTATCAATCTGGTAAGTGCTTAGGAAACAATTATGAAAAAATTACTATTTACATTTTTTATATCTACATTTGCGCTTACAGGAACACTCTATGCACAGGAACCCATTATCATTAAAATGGGCAGTGTCATTGGCGATGGTGCAGATGGCAGAATGCCGCTTCATACAGGGAAAATTCAAGAACAATTTGCTCGAATGGTCCACGAATACACAAATGGTGAAGTGATATGGGAAAACTTAGACGGTAAAAGACCAGACATTCCCGTTTTCATTATGCCCGGCATGACTGCCAAGGGCGACGTAATACAAGCCACCAGTGTACCATCGCTATTTATGCCGCGAGTGCCAGAAATGAATATCCAGTCAATTCCTTATCTATTTAACGGCGATGAACATGTCAGGCGATATTTGGGTTCAGAAGCCGATAAGTGGCTCTCAGAAAAAGTTGAAAAAACATACGGCGTAAAAGTACTTGGTAGTTTTCATCATTCAAACGCCGTTAGCATAAATGGCACCACACCGATTATCGAACCAGAAGATTTCGGCGGAAAAATTCTCAATGATTTTTCTGAAAGCTGGGCTCCTATGTGGGCCAATATAAAGCCAATAGAAATTACCTATATGGGTTATGCAGAAGCCGCAGAGGGAAAGCTTGTGGACGAAGGTGCAACCACAGAAGTAAATGTAGCTATGCTGCAAAACAATCATGGTCAGCGCCTTTATGAGCGTTTCAAACACGTAACCCTTGTGCCAAATATGTATAATATATATTACACAATACTGATTAACCCGGGTGTCTGGAACGGCCTTACAAAGTTCCAACAAGACGGCATAAATCGCGCCATGTTGGATGCTCAAAGATCATCTACTGCACAGCATCTTGATACCATGATGTGGGCATTACAGCTTAATCAGTCTGAAGGTGTCAAAATTCATTTTCAAACATCTGCTGAACGCAAAAGATGGAAAGCAGAATTTTATCCTAAAATGGTAAAATCAATTGTGGATAAAAGCAGTGACCCTGCAAAAACAATGGAAATGATAAAGAAGATAGAAGACCTCGTAAAAGATTTGGAATGGAAATAACAGCATGAAAATACTTATTTCAATATTAATTACTTTCACTTTAACTGCCCAATCTTTGGCGCAAGAAACAGTCACCATTACCATGGCAAATGTTTTTGGCGATACGCCCGAGGGTAGAATGCCAGGTCATACAGGGCGCATACAACAATTCATCGCCAAAAAAATTGATCACCACACAAACGGTCAGGTGAAATGGGAAATTTTGCGTGGTAAACAACAAGGCGGCGTTTCTGTTTTTCAATCACCCAGCCTAACAGCAAAAGGTGATATCATTCAGGCAACAAATGTGCCTGCTTTTTTCTTACCCCGTGTTCCAGAAGTAATGATCCAATCAATTCCGTTTTTATTTGATGGTGCAGAGCATTCACGGCGCTTTATCACATCGGAGCCTGCAAAATGGATGTCTAGGAAAATTGAAGACGCATACGGTGTAAAAGTTCTAGGACACTTTCATAATGCAGCCTATGTCAGCGTTAACGGTATAACCCCAATCCGAGAGCCAGAAGATTTTAATGGCAAGATCATGAATGGTTTTGATAAATCATGGGCACCCATGTGGAGCAACGTCACACCAAAAGAAATTCGTTTTATCGGTACACAAGAAGCATGGACAGGTGCGCTCGTCAATCCAGGATCAGATTTTGATATTAACATTGGCATGATCCAGAACAATCACCGCCAAAGATTACATGAGCGTTTCAAACATACGACACTGGTCACTAACTTCTATAACATCTTTTATACAATGATGATTAATCGCGATGTCTGGGAAGGATTAACTGATTTCCAACGCACCGGCATTGAAAAAGCAATCGCAGAAGCACAAGACGCTTCCGTTGCCTATCAATTAGACACGACATTATGGGCATTACAGCTTAATCAATCTGAAGGTGTTGAAATGCATATTCAAACATCTGCTGAACGGGAAAGATGGAAAGCTGAATTTTACCCGAAAATGGTAAAGGCGGTTTCTGACAGAAGTAGTAACCCGTCAGAAACCTTGGGTATGATTAAAAAGATCGAAGCCTTAGTAGACGATCTTAGGTGGCAGAAATAACCGTTTGATTTTGAACGCCAAGGCCATCAATCGTAACGGACATTGTGTCACCAACCTTCAAATAAAGTGGTGGCTTATGACCAAGACCAACACCAGGAGGTGTCCCTGTTGAGATAACATCACCGGGTTGAAGGCTCATATATTGGCTTAAAAAGCTTACGATAAAAGCAGGGTTAAAGATCATGGTATTTGTGTTGCCGTTTTGACGCGTCGTACCGTTCACTTCCAATTTCATAGCAAGGTTATTATCGTCTGCTACTTCATCTTTTGTTACCAACCAAGGACCAATAGGACCAAAAGTATCACAGCCTTTACCGAGGTCCCATTGACCACTGCGTTCAAGCTGAAATTCACGTTCAGAAACATCATTACAAATACAATATCCTGCGATTGCATCCGCCGCTTCTGCTTCATCTGCATAAGAAACATTTTTACCAATAACAAGCGCAAGTTCAACTTCCCAGTCTAGCTTAGTACTGCCTCTTGGCTTGACGATATCATCATTTGGACCACATATTGCACTGGTATTTTTCATAAAAACAACTGGCTCTGACGGCGGTGCTAAACCCGCTTCTTTGGCATGATCAGCAAAATTAAGACCGATACAAACAAATTTTCCTACATTTCCTACGCAAGCACCAATTCGTGGATCACCGTCCACAACTGGAAGCTCACTAATATTTAAACCGCCCAGCTTTGCAAGGCTTTGTTCAGAAACCGTCGCACCGTTTACATCATCAATATGCGCTGATAAATCACGAATATTACCGTCATCATCCATAAGGCCCGGTTTTTCCTGACCTAATAGTCCGTATCTTAATAATTTCATTATATTTTCTTTCTTATAGTTGATTTATTTATGAATTGGTCCAGCCACCATCAATGATGTGCGTTTGTCCCGTTGTAAAGGCGGAAGCATCACTTCCTAAATATGTTGCAAGTTCTGCAATTTCTCTTGGTTCGCCAATGCGGCCCATGGCTTGACGGGCAACAAATTCTTTATAGGCTTTGTCATAATCGCCCGTGGCAGCCAACCGTTCATCAAGTGAAGGTGAATGAACCGTGCCCGGACAAATGGCGTTACAGCGAATGCCTTTGGTTACATAATCCGCGGCGGTTGCTTTGGTCATGCCAATAACCGCGGACTTACTGGCGCAATATATTAATCGGTTCGGCACACCAAGAATGGAACTGGCAGCAGAAGACATATTGATAATTGAACCACCACCATTTTCAAGCATCGCAGGTAGAAAAGCTCTCATCATCCGGTACATGGCTTTTACGTTTAAATTAAAAGCAAAATCCCACTCTTCTTCCGTACTTTCCAAAAGCGACCCCGCATGGACAAAACCTGCGCAGTTAAATAAAATATCAATCGAGCCTAGGTCTTTGGCTAATGCTTTTATGGCATCGCCGTCTAAAACATTTAAAACACGTGTTTCACACGATGTTAAAGTTGAAAGCGCTTCTTCATTTATATCCGTTGCTATAACCCGTGCACCTTCGGCTGCATACATTTCTGCCGTTGCACGACCAATCCCTTGTCCGGCGGCAGTAATAACAGCAACTTTGCCTTCTAATCTGTTACTCATAATATGTCCTTATATTATCTTGTCGGCAGACAGGACGGTCCTATCGGCTCAAAACTTTTATATGTTAGAATGAATTCTTGATGTCCTAGTTCTTCAGAAACGGATGGTCGACCTGACGCCACGGCATCTACATGATCAAAAATTTCTTGACCAACTTCATCAATGTCCGCTTCGCCAAGTAAAATACGCCCCGCATTGACATCCATATCGTGGGAAAGCTTTGCATATGTTTCAGGGTTTGCGCATACTTTAATCACAGGTGAAATTGCGGACCCCACAACCGAACCCCGCCCTGTTGTAAACAGTATCAAATGCGCCCCAGAGGCAATCATTTCAACAATTTCCGCATTATCGGATATATTTGGAAAACCGAAGCGTACTTCGCCATCAGGAATAACATCCATCAAATATAATCCACCCGTTGGCGGAATATCACCGGGCTTTATTAATCCCGATATAGGGCTATCGCCAGATTTTGAATAAGCACCAATTGATTTTTCTTCTAGCGTCGTCAGACCGCCTTCCGCGTTTCCGGGGGCGAAACTGCCATAACCCAACACGGTATAATAATCAGCGGCTTTATTCACAGAGGAAACTATTTGATCACCCAGTTCAGGCGTAACCGCCCGCTCTTTCATAATTTGCTCACACCCAATAAGTTCACCCGTTTCTTCGAATATGCACGCGCTCCCTTGCTTCACTAGTTCATCAAAACAACGCCCAACGGCAGGGTTAGCGGAAATGCCACTGGTGCCGTCAGATCCACCGCAAATTGTCCCTACGACAAGGTCACTAATATTCATTGGTGCTTTTGCTGTTTTGTCTGCGGTTTCGCGTAAACGGGCTACGGCTTCTTTGCCACGGCGAATTGTTTCTAATGTGCCGCCATTTTCTTGAATGACCAGTGTTTCAACAGGACGTCCACTTGCTTCAATGGTTTTTGCAAGTTCTTCACGGTTAAATGCTTCACAGCCAAGTGACACCAGAAGCGCCCCTGCTGTATTAGGATGGGTGGTAAGCCCTTTCATGATTTTCAAGGCATATTCATTTGGAAAACATCCTGGAAATCCGATCAGTTGAGAATTTCCTTTGCCACTTTCTTCGACAATGCGCCGCGCTACGTGATGCGCACATTCCACAAGGTAAATCACCAACACTTCATTACGAATACCAAGACCACCATCTGCTCGTTTATATCCTTCAGATAATTTAGGCATCTTGCTCTCCCGTAGCAGTGCGCAGATGGCTTGCTAAATAGTCGCTTTTTAAATTATGCATATGAACATGATCCCCGCAATTTACCGCTTCAATCATGCTGCCAATGGGCGCCCCACATTTAAAAACCTTTTCGCCTGCTGCTAAAGTTGATCCAGCAACTTTATGACCAACCGTAATATCTTTATCCAAAATAATATCATTGCCGCTAATGCTAACTTTTTCACCGCTTTTACAAAACGTAGTGCAGACAAAAACATTGTCCTTTGGATGCAGCAGAATGAATTTTGATTTAGCGCTCATGATTTTCCTTATAGATTATAAAAAATACTGGCCGTCCCGCCGAAGATATATGCTTTATCATGCTCTGAAAGATCACTCAACATCTCTTCTGACATTTGCATCCAATTTTCGTATTCATTGGCTAATTTTAACACCGGCCAATCACTTCCCCACATGAGGCGCTCTGCGCCAAAACACTCCAAAAGATGATCGACATAAACTTTTAAATCCTTTTGCGAAGCCCCCTGTTTTGCTTCGGTAAGAAGGCCAGATATTTTACAATACACATTTTTCGACTTTGATAATTTCTTTATATCGTTCGCCCAGTGATTAAATTCTCCATTCGCAATATTTGGCTTAGCACCATGATCAATTACTATTTTTAAAGTGGGATAACGAAGTACGAATTTTTGTAATGCTGATAAATGTGGCGGCTTAACCAGTGCATCAAAACAAAGCCCCAACTCCTCAATTTTTCTCAATGTAGGCCCTAGTTCATCCTTTAACATCCAGTTCGTATCAGGAATATCCTGTATCATGGGACGTATTCCTTTAAATTTGCTATGCTTCGCAAAGTCTTCCAAACACACATCATCTTCCATATCAACCCAGCCTACGACACCCACAATAAACTCATTTTCATCTGCAAGTGCTAATAAATATTCTGTTTCCGCAGTGGTCTCAGCCGCTTGAACAACGATGGTTTTATCAATATTAGAAGCCTTAAGTAGCGGCAATATATCCTCAGGCTGATAATCTTTATATAAAACACCTTGCTCCGGTGTTAGCCAACCATAATCGCCACGATCAACTTTCCAAAAATGTTGATGACTGTCTATGCGGTCCATTATGGTTTTTCCTTAGGCACAGGTGCATTTTCAGATAACAGCCCTTTATCCTTAAGGGTCTGCCAAAATTCAGCTGGAATTTTTTCATGATAAAGTTTTAATGTCTGTGCAAATTGTTCAGGGTTCGATAATCCTGGCACCACCGTCGCCACCGCATCATGGGCGAGTGGGAATTGAAGCGCGGCCGCGGCCAAAGTGACATTAAACTGATCACAGATATCTTCAATTTTTTGCACGGCTTTTATAATCTGATCAGGGGCCGCTTGATAATTATAATTCATCGCCTGGCCGCTACGTGTTCCAACGGCAAGAATACCCGAATTATAGGCCCCGCCAACGATCAATGAAGCACCATATTCAAGGCACCTTGGTAAAAAATGTTTAAGCGGTTCTTGTTCAAGCAAAGTGTAACGCCCGGCTAGTAAAAAACAATCAAACTGACCAATATCCATGGCCTGCTCACATGCTTCCCATTCATTAACACCAAGGCCGATGGCGCCAACGTCGCCGTTTCGTTTTAATTCATCTAAGGCACTATAGCCACTATCAGTAAGATCTTTAAAATGACGATCATTATCATCCCCGTGAGTAACGACACCAATATCGTGAACAAGCAGCACATCAATTTTGACAAGTCCCATACGCTTTAGGCTATCTTCATAAGAATGCATAATTCCATCATAGCTATAATCATATTCAGCTGTGAATGGCATCGGTGTTAAAAATCCATTACGAAGTTTACTAACATCCGCATTTGGATCATGCTTAAGAACGCGACCGACTTTTGTCGATAAAATATAATCAGCCTTATCTATATGCTGCAGTACTTTACCAAACCTTACCTCACTTAATCCTGCACCATAATGGGGGGCTGTATCTAAAAAATTTATTCCCGACTTTAGAGCTTCCTGAAGGGTTGACGACGCTTCTGCGTCCGATATTTCATTATACAAATTACCGAGTGTTGCACCACCAAAACCAAGTTCAGTGACCTTTACTTTTGTTCTCCCCAGAGCATTTTGAACAAGTTCGAGACGCATTTATTATTGCCTTTAAGATATTAATTTAATTGCATGAAATTTTCGAATAAGAGTATGATAAAGTTGATATTCTTGCAACGTAAAATAATTCAATTTCATCTGGCAATAAAAATGACCAAAATAAAACCAAACTACGGAAAAACCAATCCATCCCCTGACGAATTCGCCGCCATGCCCCTTAAAAGATATGGCTCAGTCGTTGAATTAATTCCAGAAAAAGATCAATATTACCGTGAACTCCACGCGAGTGGATGGCAAGGCGTTATGGATCAAATTAAAAGGTCAAACATACAAAATTATTCTATTTTCACTCATGAAATTGCCGGGATAAAATATTTATTTAGCTATTTTGAATATGTTGGCGAAGATTTTGAAGCCGATATGGCCCTAATGGCCGAAGACGAAGAAACACGCCGTTGGTGGGCAGCGACAGACCCTTGCCAGAAACCCTTACCAAGTGCAGGTGAAGGCAATATCTGGTCAACAATGGAAACCGTATTTTTATTGGAATAATTGAATGACGACTTTTGGCTATAACGGTAAAATACTGTTTATTGATCTTGAAACTTGTAAAACACGCATCGAAGAAAAGGATGATAATTTTTGGCGTATTTATATTGGCGGCGGATTATTGGCTACCCAATTATTACTTGAACATACACCGCCAGGGATTGACGCATTTGATGCTGAAAACTTACTGATATTTGCATCCAGCGTGGTTGCTGGACATCCCTACCCAAGTTTGCAACGTTTCACGATATCTTGTAAAAGCCCCCTGACGGGAGGTATTGGAGAAACACGTTGCGAAGGACCGTTCGCGAAATTTTTAAAATCTTCTGGTTATGAAGCCATTGTTATTCATGGTGCTGCAACTACACCTAAAAACATCATCATAGAAGATGGCATTGTCCATTTCGAAAAGGCAATTGATATATGGGGAATGCCGACTTCCGAAGCTGATGAAACACTACAAGAACGTCATGGTGATAATATCGGCACAGCCGTTATCGGTCCTGCAGGTGAAAACTGTGTTCGTTATGCCACCATTACCACCAACCGCCATCATTTGGCTTTCAGAATGGGTGGCGGGGCTGTTATGGGATCAAAAAATATTAAAGCTATTGTTTTAAAAGGTGGCGAACTTCCCGCAGTATCAGCACCGGAAAAATGCATTGCTCTTATAAAATCATATAAAGATCGCATCGCGGGTAATGAACTGACCAATTGGCAAGAAGTTGCCCCTGGTTTTGCCGCCTGGGTTCATCTGCTTGGCGAAGAAGCGAGTTTATGTACCCGAAACTTTAAAGATAGCGTATTTGAGAAAGCTGCCAATTATGACCAAGATGTTTTTATGGAACGATTTGATGGTGTAGCCCCGTGCGAAGGTTGCCCCAGTGACTGCATCAAAACCTTCAGTGGTGGTGCTGAAGTTGATAATCCTGCACCGCGTGGCATCCATCAAGAAATAACCTGTTCATTAGGGCCAAATATTGGCACGGAAAGTATGAAAGACGTTCTGGATTTGAACATTCTCTGTCTTGAGTATGGTCTTGACCCTGTGTCATTAGGCTTTTCACTCTCCATGATTATGGAA
>JABIPV010000084.1 GCA_018699075.1 Kordiimonadaceae bacterium
CGACGGATTTTCTTTTATTGTCGGAATAAAATATTTTGAAAGACGCATATTTGACCTTGAAAAATGATAAATTAAAAATTGATATAATGCTTTATAGCAAAGGTAAGATTTACTGCAATTATCTTTTACGAATTGGTCTTCTTTTTTCTCGGGCTTGTTGATCACAAAGCATATAAACGCGCCTTTTATCTAATTCTTGTAATGATGTCCCGTTCCACAGAACATCTCCATCTTTAACCGTCACTTGCCCTAATATAATTTTACCTTCATCGCTTTGGCTTAGTCCTGCAATATTTGCGCGGCCCTTTTCTTTTAAGGCATCATGTGTCATGTAAAATGAATATCCATCTTCACCAAGACCAAGAATATTTCCGCCATTTATATCAGCCGGAACAACACTATTGCCACGGACATCTACATTTGGCTCATAATTGACATTGGCATCCGGCACATGTTTGGTGAGCAACCGACAATCACTTGGTGTAACCAATATAATTTGTTGCGTATTTTTTTCTTGCGATTGGGCCAGTGAATTTAAAGCAGCAAAACTCAACAAAACCAATGTGTATAAAAATTTACTCATCTAACGTCTCCTGAGTTACATCATAAGTTAATTTATACCTTAAGATCAATATGTGGCAAAATTACAACTAGGTGTAAAAATATTATGTGTAAACTATTTTTTAGAGTGACAGGTACAAATATGTCGATTAGGTTAATTCCTGTAAGTGAGACCCAAGTTTGGGATCGAGGAAACTCTTAAGTCAAATAATAAAAAAATTAGGTCAAAAATCACTACACCAAATAAAAAAGCAAGGTTTGTCCTTGCTTTTTTTATGCCTAAAACACATTTGGCATCAATCACTTAATTGATACCAAATCCAAATAATCTACAATTGCGACGATGATCATAAAAATAATTGTAATGCCCGTCGTGATTAACATTTTTTTCTTAATATTAGCGTGAACTGGTGAACCTACTTCAATACCATCTTTGATTTCTTCATCAGTTTCACTGTGGGTTATCACGCCTATAGGAAGAACCATAAATAAAAACAACCACCACGAAACAAAAAATGTGATGCTATAGCCTACTGCGTTCATAAAAAAATCCTTTAAACTTGTTCTAATTCGATTAATGTTCCGCAAAAATCCTTCGGGTGAAGGAAGAGTACCGGTTTGCCGTGAGCCCCTATTGAAGGTTCGTTTGAGCCAAGAATTCTCATGCCTTTATTAAGCAAATTATCCCTGGCAGACAAAATGTCATCCACTTCATAACAAATGTGATGCATTCCCCCCGCATTATTTTTATTCAAATAAGACGTAATTGGGGAACTATCGCCCAATGGATATAACAATTCAATTTTTGTATTGGGTAAATTAATAAAAGCAACTGTAACACCATGCCCTGGAAGGTCAACGACCTCTGATACAATTGCGCCCAGAACATCCCGATAGAGCGCAATTGCTTTATCTAAATCCGGTACGGCAATGGCAATATGATTTAACTTTCCAATCATTACTTACTTATCCTTGTCAAATTTATTGTCGTCACTGGCCCAGTTTCCTTACCTGTAAACTGTTTTGCTGCTTTTCGGCCCGTGACCCTCATCATTTCTTTTAATACGTCATCATCGGTCATTTTCTTTTTTGCCGCTAAGGTAAGCCCCTGATGAATTTTATCTTCTATATAATCCACCAATGTACCGGATTCATCTTCTGGTAATCCAAGGCATGTGATTTCAAGCGGTGCCAATAACGTCGACCTTTCATCCATTATAGCATGAATTACGATGGCACCATTAAACAAAATGCGCCTACGTTCGACGATTGCCATATCTTCATCAGATATGAGCATATGACCATCGAGCGCTAATCTCCCCGTCGGTACTTCATTAATTATACCTGACGGTTCAGGGGCCAGCTTAATCACCGTTCCGTTTTTAGGAACGATGGTTTTCTTAAAACCCAACTCCTTGGCAAATTCAGCCTGCTTTAACAAGTGACGACGCTCGCCGTGAGTTGGCACAACAATTTCCGGCCTTATCCATTCGTACATTTGTTTTAGTTCATCTTGTCCTGGATGACCAGACACATGAACAAAGGCGTCTTTTTCGGTAATCACTTCAACTGACTTTTCGATCAATAAATTATGTAGCCTTGCCAGTGTCAGTTCATTGCCGGGAATAATTTTCGATGAAAACACCACCGTATCACGCTTCGCAAGATGAACGTTTCGGTTATTATCCTGAACAATGCGCATAAGGGCGGCACGCGCTTCCCCCTGACAACCAGTACAAACATATAATATTTTCTGCCGTGGTATATGGGACGCTTGTTCCTCCGTTAACATATCTGGAAAGTTTTCTAAGTAACCACATTTCCTTGCGGCAGCGACATTGCGTTTTAATGACCGCCCTACAAGACATAAATGACGACCCGTAGCCGTCGCGACGTGGGCTAAAGTCCCGACCCTTGCAACATTTGAAGAAAAAGTCGTGCAAAATACGGCACCGGCTTTGTTCTTGAGTATTTTCTCAAGGCTATTACGGACTTCCATTTCAGATCCGGACGCCTTTTTATTAAAAACATTGGTTGAATCGCAAACAATGGCCAGCACACCTTGATCGCCTACTTGTTTCATTTTCTCGGCGTCGGTGGCTTCACCAACAATCGGGCTTGGGTCAAGTTTCCAATCCCCCGTATGGAAAATCGTTCCAAGTGGCGTTTTGATCCGTAATGCATTAGGTTCTGGAATAGAGTGAGTGAGTGACACAAATTCAATATCAAAATCACCCAATACGACATCCCCACCCAGGGGAATTTCATGGATGATGGCTTGATCAATTAATCCTGCTTCTGTCATTTTTGCCCGTAAAATCGTCGCCGTAAAAGGGGTTGCATAAAGTGGGCATCGGAACTCAGGCCATAGATGGACCACGGCACCTATATGATCTTCGTGTGCATGAGTTAGGATGAGCCCAAGAAGATCATCTTTAATATTTTCTATAAATGAAATATCCGGCATAATAATATCAATACCCGGAAGATAATCATCGGCAAAGGAAAGGCCGCAATCAACCATAATCCACTGATTATCATAGGAATAAAGATTTAAATTCATTCCTATCTCACCAGAGCCCCCAAGCGGTAGAAACAAAAGTTGCTTAAAGTCTTTGGTCATTAATGGCTTTCTGTATTTGCAGAATAGATTTCAAATAATCCATATGTGGTAAGTTCTTGGTCAACATATTCGATGATGTCAGTTGCTTCATTAAATAAAGGTGCAAGCCCCCCCGTTGCCAAAACTTTCATGGGGCTACCGTATTCTTTTGTAATGCGTTCTACCATCCCCTCAATCATGGAAAGATAGCCAAAGAATATGCCTGATTGGATGGCAGAAATAGTGCTGTTACCAATTACTTTTTTTGGTTTTTCAACCGCGACACGTGGTAATTTAGCTGCAGCCATGCTTAAGGCTTCAACTGATAAATTAACTCCTGGCGAAATAACGCCACCATGATAATCACCGTTCTTATCGATAATATCAAAAGTCGTTGCCGTACCGAAATCAATTATTATCATCGGCCCACCATATTTTTTGTGAGCGGCAACAGCATTTACCAAACGGTCAGCACCAACTTCAGCGGGATTAGGTAATTTAACTTTAACATTGAGATCAACATCTTCAGCACCGACAACAAGTGCATCACACTTAAAATATCGACGGCAAAGAAGTTGGAGTGGGAAAAGTGTTTGCGGTACCACAGTCGCGATAATCGCGCCTTTAATATCAGCGATATCAAGGTTTTCAAAATTGAGTAATTGGGAGAGCCAGACCATATATTCATCTGCCGTACGGCTATCAGCACTTGAAATACGCCATTTATGTATGATTTGCGTACCATCATGTAATGCAAAAACAATATTTGTATTTCCGGCATCAATCGCTAACAGCATTTTTTACTCACTTTCTGTTGATGCAAAAAACACATCACCTGAATGGATAAGTTTAATCTCATCCTTTATGGATAACTTTAACGCGCCATCACTGTCTAGGTCAATGAAACGTCCAACAATTTCTTCATTAGGTAATCGCACTGTTATCATATCTCCCTGCCCTTTGCAGACACTTAGCCATTTTTCTCTGATTGTAGAAAATCCTTCAACATGCCACATATTTAGCCAATGTGCCATTTTTTGCACCAAAATATTAAAAACATCTACATGATTAAATTCACGATCACTTAGTTCATTTAAATGAGTTGTCGGATAAATCGTTGCATCCGGATGATGCATTATATTGATGCCAATACCGATAATAATATAATGTGAACCTTGATTAATCGTTGAACAGGTTTCAAGTAAAATACCAGATATTTTTTTATCATAGATTAATACATCATTAGGCCATTTACATTTGGCAGCTGATTTATCATTAATAAATTCAGCAACCGTATCTCGAACGGCCAGTGATGTAACAAAGGATAATTGCGCCGATTTATAGACGTTTTTTCCGGTATCATAAATAAGCGAGCTATATAAATTTCCCGGCTCTGATACCCATTCACGATCACCGCGACCACGGCCACCAGACTGTGCTGTTGCAGTAAGCCATAATCCACTTTTACCTTCGCCAGCTTCAATGCGGCGCATAGCTTCTTTATTGGTGCTATCAATAGACAAAAATGCCTGATGATCAAAACCATCAGGCATTTTTAATTTAGAAATATTTTCCATCAATTTAATTCTGAACAAGCCCTTGTGCCGCATTCGCGGCACCATCAAGAACTGGCCTTGAAATTTGTGGAATAATAAATGCCAGCACTAAAATTGCTGACAACGTCATTATAATTTTCATAGCATATGATTTCTGCGGTACAAATCCTTCAACAGGATCATCAAAATACATAACTTTAACGATGCGAATGTAATAATAAGCACCAACCACACTGGCGAGTACTGCTATCGTCGCAAGAACAAAGTGTCCTTGAGTTACTATCGGAATAATCACATACCATTTTGCGAAGAAACCCGCGAGCGGCGGCACACCGGCAAGTGAGAACATAAATATACTGATAAAAGCAGCAAACATAGGATGGGTTTGCCCTAAACCGGAAAGCTCCCCTATGTCTTCGACCATGCCTTCTTCTTTACGGCGCATAGACATAATGCAAACAAACATGCCCACATTCATCACCAAATAAATAGCCATGTAAATCATCAAACCTTTAAGACCGTCCGTTGTCCCAGCAATTAAACCAAGAAGCGCGAAACCAACATGACCAATCGAACTATATGCCATCAAGCGTTTGATATTGGTTTGCATGATCGCTGCGAAAGATCCAAGTAACATAGATGCCACTGACATAAAGATCACCACTTGCGCCCATGATGAACTTAGTTCACCAAATGGTACATATAATGTACGAGCGAGTAGCGCCAGAGCAGCTACCTTTGGTGCAACAGCAAAAAATGCTGTAACTGGTGTTTGCGAACCTTCGTAAACATCCGGCGTCCACATATGAAATGGCACTGCTGAGATTTTAAAGGCAAGACCGGACAGTACAAATACCAAGCCGATGATCGCTCCTATCGAAGCTTCTCCACCGTATAATGCAGTTGCAATGGATGTGAAATTAGTACTGCCAACAAAGCCATATATGAGTGAACAGCCATATAGAAGGATACCGGACGATAACGCGCCAAGTACGAAATATTTAAGGCCCGCTTCCGTAGAACGTTCACTATCCCGTTTAAAGGCCGCAAGCACATAAAGCGCCAAACTTTGAAGTTCAATACCCATATAGAGTGACATAAGGTCATTAGCACTGACCATCACCATCATACCAATGGTCGCTAGAACCAGTAATACGGGGAACTCAAAACGGTTATCACCTTCAAGTTTAAAAAACTCACGTGACATAATCACCGCGAGACCAGAAGCCACAAGAACCAGTATTTTCATAAACTGGGTGAAACCGTCAGCAACAAACATGTTAGAAAAGGTAAACCTTTGCTCGCCACCATTTCCAAGGACGAGGAATAAAGTGATTACCATAAAACCAACCGCAAGCCAGCTAACCATGTTGACGCTATCTTTTTTAAATACACCTACCATTAGAAGTACCATAGCCCCTAAGGCTAGGAAAATTTCACCGTAAGCGATTGCAAGATTAGGAAATAATTCAGTCATGTTTTCTCTCCTAATGTCCAGCTAGTGTTTGTGTAAGCGCATGATAAGATGACATTGATATCTCATGCTGCAATGTAAGGTTTTCAACAGAAACATGTATAAAATCCATAAATGTAGAAGGATAAACGCCCATCCACAGTGTAAAGAACACCAGCGGTGCAAAGATAATAATCTCTCGTTTATTCAGATCGAGTAAATCTTTTAGATCAGCCTTAGTCAGCTCACCAAATACCACTCGGCGATATAGGTATAACATATAAGCCGCGCCTAAGATCACACCGAATAGAGCAAAGAATGCTGTCCAAGTGCTCACTTTAAAGATACCGACAAGAACCAGAACTTCACCAACGAAGTTCGCTGTTCCCGGAAGTCCAACTGACGCCATAGTAAAGAACATAAATACAAGCGCGTATCGCGGCATAATGCTAACGAGGCCACCGTAGCGGTCAATATCACGCGTATGAAGTCGGTCATAAACCACACCGACGCAAAGGAACAATGCAGCAGCGACAAATCCATGTGCCAACATCACCATGATCGACCCTTCGATCCCTTGGATATTAAAAGCGAATATACCAATAGTCACAAAACCCATATGGGCAACCGATGAATAAGCTATGAGCTTTTTCATATCTGTTTGCCTTAAGGCGACCAAAGAAGTGTAAATAATAGCAATACAAGAAAGTGCATATATCAGCCATGCTAACTCTTCTGATGCCACAGGGAACATTGGAAGTGAGAAACGAAGGAAACCGTAACCACCCATTTTAAGCAAGATGCCCGCCAAGATCACAGAACCCGCGGTCGGTGCTTGCACGTGAGCATCTGGAAGCCACGTATGAACAGGCCACATTGGCATCTTCACGGCAAATGAGGCAAAAAACGCTAAGAATAGCCACGTCTGAGCATGAGGATCAAAGTCAAAGTTCATCAATGTAGGGATATCTGTTGTGCCGGCTTGAGCATACATATAAAGCATCGCCACTAGCATAAGCACTGAACCAAGCAATGTATAAAGGAACAGCTTATAAGCCGCATATACACGGTTCGCCCCGCCCCAAACACCAATAATAAGGAACATTGGGATAAGGCCCGCTTCAAAGAACACATAGAATAGCACAAGATCAAGTGTACAGAACACTCCGATCATGAAGCATTCTAATAACAGAAAAGCGATCATATATTCTTTAACACGGTCTTTAATGGTTTCCCAACCGCATAGAATACAAATTGGCATAATGAATGTTGTTAGAAGAACAAACAGAATTGAAATACCATCAACACCCATGTGATAATTGATGCCTCCACCAAGCCACTCAGCCTGTTCTTGAAATTGGAATTCAGCCGTCGTTTTATCAAAACCAAACCATAGAACCAATGAGAATAAGAAAGTAGCAATCGTCGTTAGCATCGCTGCATTTCGAGCATTACGGGCGACAACTTCTTTTTCACCATTGATGCTTAAAATAATAAGAACACCAAGAAGAGGTAAAAATGTTATCGCGGATAAAATAGGGAAATGTTCCATGTTACTGCCCCCCCATCACAAACCAGGTGACGAAAGCCGAAAGGCCGATCAACATGGCAAACGCGTAATGGTATAAATAACCTGTTTGAAGCGATCTGAATTTTTCAGCAACCCGAACAACCGCAGCGGAAACACCATCTGGTCCATAACGGTCAATGATATTTTCATCACCGCGTTTCCATAAAATGTAGCCAAGCTTCATGGCAGGGCGCACAAATAAAATGTCATAAAGTTCATCAAAGTACCATTTATTGAAGGATATCGCATGTAAAAAGCGGAATGTTTCCACAAACTTACCCGGCATTTCAGGACGCCTGATATAGAAGTAATAAGCAGTTGCAAGTCCAACAGTCATGGCAACAAACGGGGCTTCAACAACCCACATCGGCACATGATGCGCTGCTTCCATTACATTATCACCGACAAGGAACAAGGCACCTGCCCAGAAATCCTCGTAGTGAGCACCAACAAAATATTCATGGAAAATAAATCCAGAGAACAAAGCACCAAACGCAAGTACATAAAGAGGGACAAGCATTACTTGTGGGCTTTCATGAACATGATCCTGCACTTCTTTGCTGGCACGGCTTTCACCGAAGAATGTCATAAACACAAGACGCCAAGAATAGAACGATGTCATCAGCGCCGCTGCAACACCCATCGCAAAGGCATAACTACCTACACTTGAATGTGCCGCAAACGCGCTTTCAATAATCATATCTTTTGAATAATAACCGGCAAGGAACGGAAAGCCCGTAAGTGCAAGCGTACCAATGGTCATCATCCAGAAGGTCAATGGAATTTTCTTACGAAGGCCTCCCATGTTGCGCATATCTTGCTCATCAGAACTAGCATGGATCACCGAACCAGAACCGAGGAACAGAAGCGCTTTAAAGAATGCGTGCGTAAAGAGATGGAAAATCGCTGCGCCATATGCGCCTACACCAAGTGCAAAGAACATATAACCTAGTTGTGAACATGTTGAATAAGCAATCACGCGCTTAATATCAAATTGTGACATTCCAACTGTTGCCGCAAAAAATGCTGTTGATGCGCCAACAATACAAACGACTTCAAGCGCCGCAGGTGCATATTCAAATAAAGGTGAACAACGTGCAACCATAAACACACCAGCGGTTACCATTGTCGCCGCATGGATAAGTGCCGACACAGGTGTCGGGCCTTCCATGGCATCAGGAAGCCAAGTATGAAGGCCGAGCTGGGCTGATTTACCCATGGCACCAATAAACAGTAAGATACAAATGGTTGTTAGTAGATCAAGTTCCATTCCAAGAAAGTGAATTGATTTATCTGTGTATGATCCCACGTCAGCAAATACAACCGCAAAATCCGCACTACCGAATGTCATAAAGATGGCAAAAATACCAAGGGCAAAACCAAAATCACCGACACGGTTTACAACGAAAGCTTTAATTGCCGCCGCACATGCAGATGGTTTTTTATACCAAAAACCAATTAATAAATATGATGCAAGGCCAACGCCTTCCCACCCGAAGAACATTTGTACAAAGTTATCCGAGGTAATCAACATCAACATTGCGAATGTAAACAAAGACAAATAAGACATAAAACGCGGAATATGCGGGTCATGGCTCATATATCCAACACTATAAATGTGAACTAAACATGAAACAGTATTCACAACAACCAGCATAACTGCCGTTAAGCTATCGATTTGGAATGCCCAGTTAACATTGAAATCACCGGAAACAATCCAGCTTAATACTTGAACATGAAGCGAATTATCACCCGGCGTTAAAGCCACTTGGTAAAACGCTACCCATGATAACACAGCAGATACAATCATTGCACCGCAAGTAACAATCTGTGCACCGCGATCACCTATGCGATTGCCGAATAATCCGGCAATCAATGATGCGAGTAAGGGTAAGAAGACAATTGTCTGATACATTTTTATTATTATCCCTTCATCAGATGAATGTCTTCAACCGCGATCGTTCCTCGATTACGGAAATACACCACCAATATGGCTAATCCGATTGAGGCCTCGGCGGCTGCCACAGTTAAAATAAGCATGGTAAAGACTTGGCCGACCATATCGCCCATAAAGGATGAGAAAGCCACAAGATTTATATTTACCGATAACAAAATAAGTTCCACAGAAAGTAAGATGATAATCACATTCTTACGGTTTAGGAATATACCAAAAACACCCAGCGTAAAGAGCATGGCTGCGACAGTTAGGTAATGTTCAATTCCAATTTCTAACATCATATTTTCCCTATATCCCTTGACCTGGTTTGACGTCGACCGCTTCAAAAGCTTCATGACGACGACGACGAACTTGCTCACCAATATTTTGTTTCTTAACACCAGGACGTTTGCGGTGCGTAAGCACAATCGCGCCAATCATCGCCACCAACAAGATAAGCCCCGCAAGTTGGAATAAGTAAACGTAATCTGTGTATAAAATCCGGCCAATGGCATCAGTGTTGGTAATTTCATTTGCTGGTGGTGTTGCGGAAGTTATTGTCGTCGCAATCCCGTCTGTCATGCTCCAACCACCAACGATAAAGACCATTTCAACAAGAAGAATAAAACCGATCAATAATCCGATAGGCAGATAATCTTGAACCCCTTTACGAAGTTCCGTATAGTTGATATCAAGCATCATCACCACGAACAAAAACATCACCGCGACGGCCCCCACATATACAATGACCAAAATCATCGCCACAAATTCCGCCCCCAGTAGAACGAATAATCCGGCGGCGTTAAAAAATGCCAATATAAGGAAAAGAACTGAATGAACGGGGTTTTTGCTGAAAACCACCATCACCGCAGATCCTACCAATATTGTGGCAAAAACATAAAAACAAATTGCTGCTATCATTTCATTTTCCCTTTACCGATACGGCGCATCAAGTTCAATATTAAGAGCAAGTTGACGTTCCCAACGATCCCCATTATCAAGAAGTTTTTCTTTATCATAAAGAAGTTCTTCCCGTGTTTCGGTCGCATATTCAAAATTCGGTCCTTCAACAATTGCTTCTACCGGACAGGCTTCTTGGCAGTAACCACAGTAGATACATTTTGTCATATCAATATCGTAACGCGTCGTACGTCTTGTACCATCTTCACGTATATCCGCTTCGATGGTGATGGCCTGTGCGGGGCAAATGGCCTCACATAATTTACAGGCGATACAACGTTCGTCACCATTATCATAACGGCGTAATGCGTGTTCACCGCGAAAACGAGGGCTAAGACGTCCCTTTTCATGCGGGTAGTTAATGGTGACTTTTTTCTTGAAGAAATACTTCAAAGTAAGTCCCATGCCTTTAATAAATTCCGTAAGGAATATGGTGCGGGCTGCGTGATCTAAAAATGCCATTTTCTAATTTCCTTACACTGCAAACTTGCCAAAAAAGACAAGATATCCAGAAGTTAATACAACCCAAACAAGGGACACAGGTAAAAATACCTTCCAACCAAGACGCATTAACTGGTCATAACGGTATCTTGGTACAGATGCCTTTACCCATGCGAAACAGAAGAAAAAGAAGAACATTTTTATGAAGAGCCAGATAAAACCTGGGATCATATATAGCGGTTCCCAATCAATGAATGGTAACCATCCACCAAAGAACAGAATGCTCATCATGCCGCACATCAGAATAATCGCGGCATATTCGCCAAGATAGAACAGTGCCATAGACATAGATGAATATTCAATTTGGAAACCGGCGACGATTTCTTCTTCCGCTTCAGGAAGGTCAAATGGCGTACGGTTTGTTTCCGCAAGTGCAGAAATAAAGAAGATAATGAACATCGGGAATAGTCCCGTAAAAGCAAAGCCATTAAAGAAGCCGAATGTTACGCCCTTTTGCGCCATCACAATATCAGTCAAATTAAGCGATCCAACACATAACAGCACCGTTACAAATACAAACCCAATTGAGACTTCATATGACACCATTTGTGCCGCACTACGCATCGCGCCAAGAAACGCATAACGTGAGTTTGACGCCCAGCCGGCGATAATAATACCGTAAACAGCAAGCGAAGAAACTGCAAAAAGATAAAGAATACCAACGTTTAAGTCAGAAACCACCACGCCTTCCCCAAAAG
>JABIPV010000083.1 GCA_018699075.1 Kordiimonadaceae bacterium
CAGGCCTATGAAGATTTAGGCGGCGAGCTTCCCGATGAACCACTCGGCACTCCCCGCGCATCATTATATGTAGTGGTTGGTATGATTGGATTGCTTTACGCAGCACACATACTTGTAGAAGGCGGCGTGGATATAGCAATGTCCTTTAATGTCTCCGAAGCGGTTATCGGTCTGACCATCATCGCGATCGGCACAAGTCTTCCTGAACTCGTCACCGCAATTTTTGCTGCCCGGCACGGCCATGGTGATGTTGCACTTGGAAATGTGATCGGTAGCAATATATTTAATCTATATGCCATCATTGGCGGAACAGCTTTAGTCGCTGACGTGCCTGTCCCGGATAGTTTTTTGCATGTTGACCTTTGGGGTATGGCGCTGTCTTCCGCAGTGCTGATCCCATTTATCATTTGGAAAATACGCTTTACCCGTGTGATAGGAATTGCATTTACCGGTACTTATATTGTATATCTTTGGTCATTAAGCTTAAGTTAGTCAGGATTTAAATAATGCCTCATAATAATTATAAAAGTAATTTAACCCCCATAAAATATGCCGATGCCACCCGAAGCGTTCGTCATGTCTTTGTTCGTGATTTATTACTTAGTAGTTCCATTGGCATCTACGATCATGAAAAAGAAAAATTGCAAAATATCCGCATAAATATTGATCTTTGTGTCAAAGAAGAAATGGCACCGCTTAACGATGATTATAAAAACATTGTCTGCTATGAAAAAGTTGTCACGGGTATTAAAAATATTGTCTGCTCTGGCCATGTAGAATTAGTCGAAACTCTGGCAGAAAAAATTGCTGATTTTAACATGATCGATCCAAGGATAGTTTCGGTTCGTGTGCGTGTTGAAAAGCTTGAAGCCATTGAAAATACTACCAGCGTTGGTGTTGAGATAGAACGCCATAGAGATAACTAGTATTTTTTATTAATTACTCTTTTCTCTTAATTTCTATTTTTGTTAAATCATTGAAAAATCAGCATATATTTTTTTGTTCTTTTTTGTTCTTCCATTAAAGTTGTTAACAGTTAATAGATTTATTGTTTTTAAAAGAAGCAAAAATCCAATTTATTTAAAACTCTAAATAAAAAGTTAGTTGACATTGATTAAATTATTATATTTCAAAGAGTTAGCCTAAATGCCCAAAAAATAGGCAATATGCTGCAAACTCAATGGTTCCGCCAACTATTGATTTGAATAAAAAGTTATACACTAGTTTATCCACATATTAAGTGGATAAGTTTTTTGCGAATCCGCGTTAGTAACTTTACCCCTTGATTTACTTAGGTATTTACTTTTTGTTAACCATGTTTTTATTCCATTCATCAGTTTAAGAATGATTTTCACCTTGGTAAATTCTACAGCTTTCGATATAAATTATAGTCATGTTGGATGGCGTCGAAATTATAAAATCATATCTGAAAAATCTTGGTACTAATCCGGGCGTCTACCGGATGCTGGGTGAAGACGAAAAAATACTCTATATCGGCAAAGCAAAAAACCTTACAAACCGAGTAAAAAGCTATACAAACCTGAAAAATTTAAGCCATAGAATAGCTAAAATGGTTACTCTTACCCGCTCAATGGAATTTGTAACAACCCATACAGAAGTAGAAGCACTTCTACTTGAAGCCAATCTTATCAAAAGATATAAACCACATTATAATATTCTACTTCGTGATGATAAATCATTCCCTTATATCCTTATAGATACGGGCCATAAAAGTCCCCAGGTAAAAAAGCATCGCGGAGCAAAAAAACGCGATGGGTATTATTTCGGCCCTTTTGCATCCGTTGGCGCGGTAAATGCTAGCCTTAATATATTGCAGAAAGCTTTTACACTCAGAACGTGTAGTGATAGCATATTTAATAGCAGAAGCCGTCCCTGCCTCCTCTATCAGATTAAAAGATGCTCTGCACCGTGCGTAGAGAAAATATCGGATAAGGACTATAATGTGCTGGTCGGCGAAGCTCACGATTTTTTAAGTGGGAAAAGCGCCGCCATTAAAAACCGTATCACTAAAAAAATGGAACAGGCAAGCGGTAATAAACAATATGAACTCGCTGCCGTTTACCGTGACCGCCTTAAAGCGCTTGCCGCGGTTCAAAGCAGACAGGATGGCACAGAGGGCCGCCTGAATGAAGCCGACGTCATTTCAGCCTTCCAAAGCGGGGGTGAGACATGTGTCCAGGTATTCTTTTATCGGGCCGGTCAAAACTGGGGCAACAAAGCCTATTTCCCTCGTCATGATAAGAGCGCAGCCGTGGATGAAGTGCTACCCGCTTTTATGTCACAGTTTTATGATAATAAACTGCCACCCAAAAAAATTCTGATCAATTGTTCCATTAAACAAAAAGCACTTCTTGAACAAGCACTGACCTTAAAAGCGCAGCGCAATGTGAAAATCACCATACCGCAACGTGGAAATAATCTAATGCTTGTGCAAATGGTAGAAAAGAATGCCCGCGAAGCTCTTGAGCGCAAAGTAGCCGAAACATCATCACAAGCTAAATTGCTAAAGGGCGTTGCAAAACTGTTTGATCTTGACGCTCCCCCTGCCCGCATTGAAGTTTATGACAATAGCCATATATCCGGCACCAGCGCCCTTGGGGCAATGATTGTCGCCGGACCAGACGGTTTTGATAAGAAATCCTATAGAAAGTTTAACATCAAATCAGAAGACCTCGCCCCCGGTGATGATTTCGGAATGATGCGCGAAGTGATGAGCAGGCGTTTTAAACGTCAGCTGCGCGAAGATCCTGACCGCTCAGCACCCACATGGCCTGATTTACTGCTTATTGATGGCGGAAAGGGGCAATTGTCGGCAGTGGTCGGCGTGCTTGAAGATTTGGGACTTACCGATATCCCTGTTGTCTGTATTGCTAAAGGCCCGGACAGAAACGCAGGACGCGAAGATTTTTATATTCAGGGTAAAAGCCCCTTTAAATTAACTCCAAATGATCCTGTTCTTTATTTTCTTCAGCGACTTCGCGACGAATCTCATCGCTTTGTTATCGGTTCTCACAGATCAAGAAGAGCAAAAAAGATGCATAAATCACTTCTTGATGGTTTGCCCGGCGTCGGTGCCGTTCGTAAAAAGGCTCTTTTGCTCCATTTTGGTTCAGCCAAAGCTGTATCAGGGGCCGCTATTAAAGATTTAACGCAGGTAAACGGCATTAGTAACGCCCTTGCCACACAAATTTATGATTATTTTCATCCTTGAGTGAAAAGTCGTTGCCTTGTTGAATAATATAAATAAAATCAACCTATGAATAATTTTGCCAATATATTGACATTTTCACGGATCCTGATGATCCCTCTTATGGTTGCCTCCTTTTATCTTAAAGGCGATATCAGCAATTGGCTGAGCTTTTCTATATTTGTCGTGGCCGGTATCACCGACTTCTTTGATGGCTATGTGGCGCGGAAATTCAATCAAATGTCAACGCTTGGCGCCTTCATGGACCCGATCGCCGACAAACTTCTTATTGCAACAGCAATTCTTATGATGGTCGCCTTTCACCGGATTGACGGAATATCCGTTCTTGCCGCTGTGGTTATTTTGTGCCGTGAGTTTGCCGCCTCGGGACTTCGTGAATTTTTGGCTGATTTGAAAGTTAGCGTTCCAGTAACATATCTAGCAAAATGGAAAACCACATTTCAGATTATTGCCCTAAGCCTGCTTTTAATCGGCGATGCCGGCCCGGATTTTATCCCTACTGTACTTATTGGTGATTACTGCCTTTGGGCGGCGGCCATTTTAACTCTTTATACCGGCTACGGTTACCTGCGAACCGGCCTTAAACATATGTGAGCCTTTAATGAACCTTATTTACTTCGCCTATATCCGTGAAAGCATCGGCAAATCATCAGAAACCATCGATCTGCCGGATGATGTGGATACAGTGAACGGTCTTCTTAAGCATCTGGAGACAAAAGGAGATAATTATAAAACAGCCTTCGCCCAGAGCGATCTTATCCGCGTCGCAGTTAATGAAGAATATGTCAGTCTGGACCGTAAAATCACCGGCAGTGATGAAATTGCCATTTTCCCACCAATGACGGGCGGCTGATATGCGCATTTCAGCACAGGCAGAAGATTTTGACATTTCCCAAGAAATAAATCTCTTGAAAGAAGCACGCACCGATCTGGGGGCAATTGCGACCTTCACGGGGCTGGTCCGTGATATTCACGGCGAAAAGCGTGTTAAAAAAATGACATTAGAGCACTTCCCAGGCATGGCAGAAAAAGAACTCACAAAAATAGGCGTACTGGCTTCTGAGCGCTGGCCGCTTGAAGGGCTGACCATCATTCACAGATACGGCGAACTTTATCCCGGTGATAATATCGTGCTGGTCATTACCACATCCCATCACCGCGAAGCCGCCTTTAAAGCAGCCGAATTCATAATGGACTGGCTAAAAACCGACGCCCCATTCTGGAAAAAAGAAGAAACCGAAGACGGCAACCATTGGGTCGCTGCAAAATCAGAAGATGACAATAATAAAGATCGCTGGAATTAGACTTATTTCAACTTCGGCAAATGTTTGGAAGCTTCTTACAAGGAAAATTATGACTGGGTGATGATTTTGATATTTACCGGTTCAGAATCTTTATTGATCACTGTTCTTTCATTAAATCGGTCAATGAGAACAACGGCATTTTCACTTGAATAAAGGCGGTGAACTTCTTCGTTAGGATGCTTTATCGTTACCACACACATACGCCCATCGACATCCTCAAGACTGATGACATCGTCTTTACATACAACGGCATTTCCATATCGTGTTTGAAACTTGAAATTCAATTCAGGCATACTATTAATCCAACTAACTCTACATATAATGTGAAATCATCCCTTTCAAAAACATAACAGACAAAATATAAAAGTACAGATAATTGTGTGTGGTTAATCTAAAATATCCCAAACGACATGTTGAATTTAGCCTTTTTATTCTATAGCCTCAGATTAAATATAAATTAGAAAATATAATGAAAAAAAACATCACAAGACGAGATTTTTTAAACGGCACCAGTGTCGCCATCGGCGCATCGCTTTTAACACCGTGGAGCCAGACTTTTGGCGCCATTGATCCGAGTTTCAATTTGGGCAAAGGATATTATCCGCCAACAAAAACCGGCCTTCGGGGCAGTCATGATGGATCGTGGGAAAATATGCACGCACATGTTATGGGAAGTCCTTTTTCTAGTGACGGTGACGTGGAAGAAAATTATGACCTTGTGATTTGTGGCGGTGGGATCAGCGGGCTGGCAAGTGCCCACTTTTACCGAAAAGCCAACCCAGGAGCACGAATTTTGATCCTTGATAACCATGATGATTTTGGAGGTAATGCAAAGCGTAACGAATTTAAAGTAGACGGCAAAACCCGCATCGGTTACGGCGGCACAGAAAGTCTTGATACACCGTCAGCTTATAGCGAAGCCGCAGCGAGCTTTTTAAAAGAAATCGGCATATTTACCGAGCGTTTCTATGATTATTTCGATCAAGACCTCTATAAGGGGATGGGACTAAGCAAAGGAATTCTCTTTGATAAAAATCATTTCGCGGAAGAAAAACTGGTCATTGGTTACGGTAAAAAGCCATGGGACGAGTTTGTCGCAGAAACGCCGCTAAGCAGCCAAGCAAAAAAAGACCTTCTGCGCCTTACCACAGAAGAAATTGACTATATGCCTGGCCAAACCTTTGATGAAAAATACGAAATACTTCGAAAAACCAGTTATGAAACATTCCTTAGGGATTATGCACAAGTCCATGAAGAAATCATTTCGCTCTATCAACGCTGGGGCATGAGCTTCTGGGCCGTGGGTATAAAAGAAATTCCAACAACTGCTGTCCAAGGTTACGGCGGCATGCCGGGCGTTACACACACCCTTCCCCGGACCGGTCACCGCGGAAATGAACCTTATATTTTTCATTTCCCCGATGGCAACGCCTCCGTCGCGCGTCTTACGGTTCGCGCCTTAAATTCGGACGCCGTACCGGGAAACACTATGGAAGATGTAGTCACCGCAAAAATTGACTATTCTAAACTTGACGGCAATGATAAAGGCGTCAATATTCGCCTTAATAGCACGGTTGTTCATTCACGTAATACCGTTGACGGCAAAGCCGTTGATGTTTCATACGTGCGCGGCAATAAAACTCATAAAGTACGTGCCAAGAAATGCATTATGGCATGCTATAATTATGTCGTTCCCCACCTATGTCCGGAATTACCGCAAGCACAGAAAGATAATCTGTCCTATAGCGTCAGGGCACCAATTACCTATACCAAAGTGTTGGTGAGTAACTGGCGTGCCTTCGCTGAACAGAATATGGATTTCGTTTATTATACCAATGATCTCTATAAACAGGTCGAATTGGATTACCCGGTATCGATGGGAAATTACGAATTTGGCAAAACACCGGATGATCCGATGGTGCTTCATATGTGTTATGTGCCGTGGATGCCAGACCATTACGGCGCAGACCAATGGCGCGCCGGGCGGATGGAAATGCTTTCAATGCCTTTTGAAACGTATGAAGAGCGCGTTCTAGCACAACTTGATCAAGCCTTGGGCCACTCAGGCTTTGACGCAGAGCGCGATATTGAAGCCATCACCGTTAACCGCTGGCCTCACGGATATACCTATAACCCCAGCCTCACCTGGGAGCCGGAATACTTATCAGACGCCGATAAACCATGGGTAAAAGGCCGCGCTACGTTTGGTAACATCGCCATTGCCAACTGCGACGCCAACGCCGGATCAAACACAAAATCCGCCATCGACATGGCCTATAGAGCGGCAATGGAAGTCCTTTAACCCTTAATTTGGAATACGAGGAATGGTTACACTGGACGGATAATCATTTGAGCGGTGAATGGTGTGGGTTGCTTTGATGTAATCCTCATCCCTTGCGCTATAGATATCCATAAATTGCTGCGGGTTTCTATCGGCGAGCGGGAACCATGAACTTTGGACCTGGATCATAATCCTGTGGCCTTGCTTAAAGGTATGGGAAATATCCGGCATGGTGAAGTTCACGTTTGTGACCTCACCCGGTTCAAAGCCTTCTGGATTTTCAAAACTGTTTCTATATTTACCACGAAAAATATCGCCGCGAACCATCATTTGGTAGCCCTTCATAGGAACGTCCATATGCTTTTCTTCATGTTCAGGAAAGTCATCAGGAAATACATCTATAACTTTTACCACAAAGTCGGCATCTGTTCCGGTCAGTGAGACAAAAAGGTCAGAAACTACTGGTCCAGCTAAGGTTACGTCTTCGCTCAGAATTTCCGTCTGATACGTCATGACGTCAGGTCTGCGCGATGCAAAGCGTTGATCTTCGACCATATATTCACGGGAACGACCATTGGTAATAGCGCGGGTAAACGGAACAGGGTTTGCAGGATCACTAACATATTCATCTGAGCCCTCACCCACGGGCACCTCTGTTGAAATGCCATTATGCCCTGTTAAATACATTTTAAAGGGCTCAGCCGCTGCCGGTGGCCATTGGTCATGCTCACGCCATTCATTGGAGCCACTATAATAAGTCGTTATTTCCGGCAGGTCCATTTCACCTTTATCTTTGAGGTAATAGTCAAAAAATTTATGCTCTATATTTTTTTGATAATGCCCTGATGTCTTTTGATCAAACGGCACATTACCTAAGTAATTACCTTCCGAGCGTACCCAGCCGCCATGATACCACGGACCGCGCACCAGCATATTATTGATGCCGCTGTTATTCTCTTCAATATGATTATATATTTTGGTGCCGCCGTAACTGTCTTCAGCATCAAACGATCCAAGTACAGTAAGTACATTAGTCTTAACCCCGTTCATATTGGGGATGATATTTCGTTTTTGCCAAAATTCATCATAATTTCCATGTTCCATCAGGCTATTCCAAAATGGACTTCGTCCGTGGAAATATTTATCATTGACGTTATGAAGAGCGCCTAGTTCCAAAAAGAAGCGATAAGCATCATCATGGGGGATTGGTATGCGCGGGGCGTTGGATTTAGTAGGGTTATCGTGATCAACGCGCCAACTGCTATAAAACCTAAAACTATCAAGCAGAAAAAACGCCCCATTATGATGATCATCATCACCAATGAACATATCGCCCATTGGCGCTTGCGGTGTAGCCGCCTTTATAGCCGGATGACTATCTATGATACTGGCTGAAGTATAAAAACCTGGATAGCTAATACCCCAGATACCGACACGCCCGTTATTTCCGGCAACATTTTCTAGCAGCCATTCAACGGTATCATAAGTATCGGTACTTTCATCCGTATCCATATTACTTTGTTTATCGGGATTATGGGGGCTCATTTCTTCATAACCGCCTTCTGACATCCAGCGCCCGCGCCCGTCCTGATTTACGAAAATATAACCTTCTTTTTCATAATGATGATCAGCACTTACCGGACCCATATATTCAGGAAAATTATTAACACCGTATGGGCGCACCGAATAAGGCGTGCGCTTCATAATAAAGGGATAGCTGCCGGATTTATCCTTTGGCGTATAAACGGCAGTAAATAATTTTACCCCGTCCCGCATGGGAATATAATATTCATGCTTGGTATAGTGGGCCTTTGCTTCATAGTCCCCCTCCTGCGCATTTGTCGTTGCAGCCGCTATTAGTGCGAAGCATAATATGAATAATATTTTCATGTTATTTCCCTTAATTTGGAATACGCGGCACACTCACACTGGATGGATAATCATTTGAACGGTGAATGGTGTGGGTTGCTTTGATGTAATCTTCATCCTTTGCGCTATAGATATCCATAAACTGCTGCGGGTTACGGTCTGCGAGCGGGAACCATGAACTTTGGATCTGGATCATCACCCTGTGTCCTTGTTTGAAGGTATGGGAGATACCGGGCATGGTGAAGTTCACATTTGTCACTTCACCGGGCGCAAAAGCTTCCGGCTTTTCGAAGCTGTTTCTGTATTTAGCGCGCATAATATCGCCGCGTACCATCATCTGATAGCCTTTCATAGGAACGTCCATATATTTATCATCATGCTCCGGAAAATCATCCGGGAACACATCAATAACTTTAACCACGAAATCCGCATCGGTTCCGGTTAAAGAAACAAACAAATCCGCAATAACCGGACCAGCAAGTGTTACATCTTCGGTGAGGATATCGGTTTGATAAACCATCACGTCAGGACGTCGTCCAGCAAAACGTTGATCTTCGACCATATATTCACGCGAACGGCTATTTGTGATAGCGCGGGTAAAGGGAACCGGATTTGCCGGATCGCTGACATATTCGTCTGAACCTTCATTTGACGCAGGCTTCATATTTGTAAGACCACCGTCATTTTGCAAATAAAAAGTAAATGGCTCCGCATCTTCCGGCGGCCACTGATCATGTTCGCGCCATTCATTTTCACCGCTATAAAATGCGAGTACTTCGGGAAGGTTGGCGTCTTCTTCGTCTTTTAGATATTGATTAAAAAATTTCAGATCAATATTTTCTTTATAGCGATTTGACGTCTTAACATCAAACGGGGCATTGCCCAGATGATCGCCGTCCGTACGCACCCAACCACCATGAACCCACGGCCCGCGCACTAATGTATTTGTAATGCCAGGATTTTTTTCTTCGATTGATTTATAAATTGTTGTACCGCCGTAGCTATCTTCAGCGTCATGTGAGCCAATAACAGTCATCACATTGGTGTTTACATTATTTAAATGCGGGGCAATGGCGCGGCTTTGCCAAAATTCATCATAATCGCCGTGTTCCATTAAATTATTCCAGAACGGACTTTTGCCTTTAAAGATTTTATCATTGACGTTGTGAAGCGCACCAAGCTCCAGGAAGAAGCGATAAGCATCATCATGGGGAAACTCAAAACGGCCGACAACACCCTGTTTAGTTGGGTTCGCTGGCCCCTGATCAAAACCACGGTAAAAACGAAATGCATCAAGCATGAAAAACGCGCCAAGGTGATGAAAATCATCTCCCATGAATATGTCGCCCATTGGTGCTTGCGGTGATGCAGCCTTAATAGCGGGATGTGTGTCTATAATACTGGCGGCGGTATAAAATCCGGGGTAAGAAATACCAAAAATACCAACTTTACCAGTATGGTTTTTCACGTTAGCGAGCAGCCAATCAACAGTATCGTATGTGTCCGAACTTTCATCATGGTCAGTAGGACCTTTATTATCATTATGGGGTGTCATATTGCGAAATTCGCCTTCCGACATATTGCGGCCGCGCACATCCTGATAAACAAAAATATACCCGTCTTTGGCAAAGCGGTTATCACCACCATTAGGCCCAAGATAATTTGGATAGTTATTAACGCCGTAAGGACGCAGCGAATAAGGGGTTCTCTTAAGTAATATTGGGTATGCCTTACTATCATCTTTCGGTGTATAGACGGACGTGAATAATTTAGTCCCGTCGCGCATAGTGATATTATATTCATGCTTGGTATAATTCGCTTCAAGATCATAATCACCATCAGACGCGAATGCAGAATTTGCAGACATAAATATGAATGAGAATATGATAAGAGATTTTAGTAATTTAGACATTATAGTCCCCTTATAAAAAGAAAAAAGGCCCCGCAAAAAATTCACGGGGCCTTAAATTGTTTAAGCTTTAAGCTCTATGTTATCGCCGTGCATGATCATAGTTTTGTTCATGACCGCCGCACCTACGGCATCGCCCCAGACGTTAACGGTGGTTCTGAACCTATCCAAGAACCAATCAACGGATAGAAGCAGCCCGATACCTTCGGCTGGAAGGCCAACGGCACTAAGCACAATAAGCATAGTCACTTGTCCCGCCTGCGGAATACCCGCCGCACCAATCGCTGCCATAGTGGCAGTAAGCG
>JABIPV010000102.1 GCA_018699075.1 Kordiimonadaceae bacterium
CCCATACGGGCGCCCATCATGACCACCGCACCAAGAGCCAGCCACCCACCCATACCGTGGACGACGATAGAGCCGGCAAAATCATGGAAGGGATAGCCAAACATATTGGTAACAATGTCTTGGAAATTGAACAAATCACCCCAAACCATCCCTTCGTAGAAGGGATAGATGACGCCGACAATGATCGCTGTTGCGATAAGTTGGGGTTTAAATCTACATCGCTCTGCTATACCCCCAGAAATGATGGCGGGTATAGCAGCAGCAAAAGTCATAAGGAAAAAGAATTTTACCAGATCATATCCACCTGCTGCGAAGGCTGAGTTTTCCATGGAACCGCAAATTTCTCTCGCACTACCAAGGAAACTAACGCCGTAGGCGATGTTATAACCAATGAAAAAGTAAACAATTGTGGAAACAGCAAAATCGGAGATGATTTTAACTAATGCGTTGACCTGGTTTTTCTTGCGCACACTTCCTACTTCTAAAAATGCGAAGCCTGCATGCATCGCAAATACAAGTATGGCTCCAATTAGAATAAAAAATACATCAGCCCCTGCTTTAATCTCTTCCACGAAATATTCCTTCAGTTATGATTTAAATATTTATGATAGGTATCAAGAAGTGTGCCAAAGAAAAATTTCTTATAAATGGCAGTATTTGGCTAATAAATTTAACCGCAAGTATAAAAAGTGCACATTAATTAGCCAATAATTCGAAATCTTGAAGCGCCTGCCTAAAAAATAGACAATTTATTTTATCTATATTATCCGCGAAAATAATTGCGTCACTTATTATGGTGCTTATAATGTGGCATTTACTTATGAGAGAATAATGGCAAAAACGACAAAAACATTAAAATCTGATGTGCTTATATCTGGCGCAGGTGTCGTCGGGATGACGCTTGCTTATTCATTAGCAAGTCAAGGCCTACAGGTGACACTTGTTGATACGCTAGATGTCAAAAAGTCACTTAATGATGAATTTGATGGTCGATCCTATGCGATATCTTATGCACCATACGTCATGCTTAAAACCATTGGTCTTTGGGATAAGATTGGCATTGAAGCTCAGCCGATTAATGAAATACATGTTACCGATGGTGATAGTCCAATTTTCCTTCATTTTGATAAAGAGGAACTGGGAGAAGGGCCGCTTGGACAAATGGTAGAAGTGCGTCACATTAGGGCCGGACTTTATGATGCAATCAAAGACCATAAAAATATTACACTTATATCACCGGATAGTATTGCGGCCGTTGAAAATTTCTCAGGCCAAACTCACGTTAAATTCGAAAGTGGTAAAACACTACAAGCGTCTTTGGTTATTGGTGCCGAGGGGCGCGGGTCTACTCTTCGAGCCCAAAATGATATAAAAGTGCGTGTCTGGGATTATAAGCAAACGGGCATTGTCACAACTGTTGAACATGAACTTGATCATCAGGGGATAGCTCATGAAAAGTTTTTTGCCAGCGGGCCCTTTGCCATATTGCCCCTAAAAGACAATCGCTCGTCAATTGTATGGTGCGAACCGCCAGACCGGGCGAAAACGATTATGGCATTAAATGAAAGATCATTTAATGCGGAACTTACGAAGAAATTTGGCACTTTTTTGGGTGAGGTAAAATCGTTAGGCCAACGTTGGTCCTATCCGCTTACCATGCAGCTAGCTGATCAATATACCGCGGAAAGGTTTTGCCTTATTGGTGACGCCGTTCACGGTATTCATCCGATCGCGGGACAAGGGTTTAATCTGGGTCTTCGTGATATAGCCGCATTAAGTGAAGTATTGGTTGATGCCCATAGATTAGGTGGTGATTTAGGCTCGGAACTTGTTTTAGAGCGCTATGTACATTGGCGCCGTACGGATAATAATATTCTCGCACTTGGAATGGACGGACTGACACGGTTATTTTCAAATGATAACGCGGCAATCACTATAGCTAGGCGTGCGGGACTTGCGGCTGTGGAAGAAATGCCCGTCGTGAAGAAGTTTTTCATGAAACATGCACGCGGTACGGTTGGAAAATTACCAAAATTATTAAAAGGGGAACCTTTATAATTTCCCTATTCTTGAATAAGACATATTTCTATTCTAAGGTCACTTCATGATTTATAAAAATGCTCTTCTTAGTTTGATATTTATATTTTCAACTTTTCCAGCTTTCGCAATAGATGGTGTGACAGGGATTGAAAAATACGAAATTGATAAAAACCACACAAATATCATGTGGTATATTAGCCATATGGGCTTTTCTCGCACGATCGGCAATTTTAAAGAATTTGTGGGCACAATTGATCTAAATCATGATGACCCGACTAAAAGTGAAATCTACATCACCATTGATACTTCCAGTATTTCTAGTGGCGTAGAAGAGCTTGATAAACAGTTAAAGGGAGTGCAGTTTTTTGATGTGGAAAACTATCCACAAGCAATATTTGAAAGCACTAACATTACATTGATCGAAGATGATAATGCGGAAGTAAAAGGTAATTTTACCATGCTGGGCAAGACGAGAGAAATTACACTTAATGTGCGCTTTAATAAAAGAGCTATGGACCCGATATTGAATATAATGCGTACAGGCTATTCAATAAGATCATCGATTAAAAGATCAAATTGGGGTATGGATCAGATGTTGGCGTTTGTATCTGATGATATAAATATTACCATAGAAGCAGAAGCCTTAAGAGTAGTTCAATAATAATTGGTCAATTATTGACCTTACAATATTGAATGTTAGTCTAATTCTCTGGCTTCTTCCACCAACATAATGGGAATGCCATCCCGAACAGGGAAAGCGAGTTTAGCTTTTTCGCTGATCAGTTCATTGGTTTTTTCATTATAGGTGAGAGGTTTTTTTGTTACCGGACACGCTAATACCTCAAGCAGTCGGGGATCAAGTTTGCCATAATTTATTTTTGTGTCTTCTGACATGTATTCTTCCTAATGAATGTTATTCTGTAGCGATGTATTTTGTCCTGAAATATTTAATTCCATGATTTTAATCATTAAATTTACCCGCTCCGTTAAGGTAGGTATTTCAAGCAGCATTTGTTTTTCTCCGGCGTCAAAAGGACAAATCATTGCCATGGCATTGATATATTCTTCTGGGTTAATGCCTTCAAAGTCTAACAAGTTTACATCAATTTCCAGTTTAGTGAGGTAATTTTTTAGAATTTTTGTAAAGCCGTCTATTAATGGCTTTTCATTTATAAGTATTCCATCACCATCTTTATTATAATTTTCATAGCTGACGTTAAAAGTGCGGAAACTCCGTTCTGATTGGATTTCATTAATTATATGAAAGCGACGCAATCCGGTAAGGATGATGATATAATGGCCTTCTTTATTTATTTCATAATCAGAAATTAGCCCTGCACAGCCAATATTATATAGGGGTCGCCCTTCTTTTGCGGTGCCCGTAAGGTCACTTTGCATTGGGTCAAACTGTTGTTCAGTTGATTGTACCATACCGATAATGCCATTGGTATTTTTGGCGTGCTCAACCATGTCTAAATAACGCGTCTCAAAAATATTTAGAGGCAAAAACCCTTTAGGTAATAAAATTACGCCTGTTAAAGGGAAGATCGGAATTAGATTAGGAAGTTTATCCATATTACGAATATAGCAGGCTTGAGAGTTTACGTCTGGCACTCAGAGTAAAGGGGTCCATATGACCGGCCATATCAAAAAATTTCAAAAGTTGCTTACGTGCACCGTCCTCTTGCCAATCTTTATCGGCAGCAATAATATACAGTAGATGATCTGCGGCATCATTTCGGTTGTTAGTTGACCAAAGAGAGAGGGCCAAATCAAAACGGGCTTGATAATCATCCGGATTATCTTTTATCGCTTTTAAAAGGTCATTCACATCACCCAAACTTGCAGTTTGTTTTGCCGTATCAAGGGTGGCTTGCACGGCGGTAATTGCTGGATCATTTTTATTCTGTGCAGTGACGCCGGATAATACATGTTCTGCATTTTCAAGATCGTTCATATTAATCAAGCAGCTTGCGAGACCTGCCAAGGCTTTTGCATTATCGGGTTCAAGTTGCAAAGCTTGAGAATAAGCCCCGCCAGCATCTTCATATTTTTCCTCGCCATAGGCATTTTCAGCAAACTCTAGAATTTGATCAATTTCGGAAGGGCCGATTTCCGGAGCAATTTTGGCAATAAATTCACTAATTTCACTTTCTGTTTTAACGCCAGCAAAAGCATCGACTGGGCGACCTTGGACAAAAGCGACAACTGTCGGTACAGAACGGATCTGCATTTGTGTGGCGATTTCTTGGCAGTCATTAATATTTACTTTTGCCATCCTGACCGCATCACCGGCTTGGGTGATAACTTTTTCTAAAACCGGCCCAAGGGTTTTGCAGGGTTCGGACGATGGGGCCCAAAAATTAACGACCACTGGGATTTCCATAGATTTTTCGACAACTTCGGCGATAAATGATGATGTATCGACATCAATTATATTTCCGACATTTAAATTTGGCGCGTCAGTTTCTTGCATGTTTTACTCTTTTAATAAATGTAATAATGAAGGCTATTCTATGCTTTAAAGATGATCAAAATCTATAACAATCGGCGAAAAACCAAAATGATTTATAAACTTTAATAGATCGTCTTTGAGAATGGTGGTAGTCGCTTCATTGTGAAGAGGATGATAATTGAGATAATCATGTTTAAGCATTCCCGCATCTAGTACAACGGATAACTCTTTGTTGGTGACATTAATAAGCGAAAAGGGCGTTACGGATCCCGGCGTAACGCCGAGCATATCCACCATTCGATCGGCACTGGCAAAACTAAGCCGACCTACATTTAGCAGAGATGATTGGGAAAGGGCTTTAATATCCAATCTCTGGTCTTCAGACATTACAACCAAGAGAAAATTATGTTTCTTATCTTTTAAGAATAGGCTTTTGCAGTGTCCGCCTTGAAGTTCCCCACGTAAGGCTTGGCTTTCTTCAACCGTATACATTGGTGCATGGTAAGTGGTGTTAGTCTCAATGTTTAAATGTTCAAAAAGGCACAATAAATCTGATTCGCTTGCGGGCATTTAAATTCCTAAAGTTTCTTTATATTTTACACGCTGTTATTGATTGAATATATAACGAATGATTGATAAATTGCCAAAAATATTTTTTTTGAGTTTAGACTTGCAATTCAAGAATTGTTGCGTATTATCCGCCGCACAGACACCAATTTATCGGTGCTCTTTATGGATATGCGGGCGTAGCTCAGTGGTAGAGCATCACGTTGCCAACGTGAATGTCGAGAGTTCGAATCTCTTCGCCCGCTCCATTTTTCAAAATTCTCCAGACCTTTGATAGCAATTTTTTACCATAAGAAAAATCGTGACTGAATGATGAAACTCATTTAGCATAGCGGGAAATATCAAAAATTTAGGGAGCGGCTTATCGCCGGGTAAAATTTGTTAGGAAACTTTATTTCAAAAATATTTGTGTTGGTTATTGCTGTACTTGCTTTTGTATATATCACCAGAATGTCTTTATATCCTTATGATGTGAATAGTGATTATCATTACAATTTCGCTGATAAAAATGCCATCACCAGCGAGTTAGAAATGAAAAATGGCGTAATTAGTTTCGTTTCTCCATTAAAATCCAATCAAACATCATTTTTAAAAATTGTGGTTAAAGGGTCTATGGTCAGCCACTTTTTAAATCCTAGTTTGACGGTTTCAAATAAAACGGCTTCGGAGAAACAGTTTTTCGAACATGGTGCTTCCGGTATTCGCTACATCAATGTAACAAATTTAATTAATGGGGGTGAAAACCTTCTAAGCCTCGAAGGCAAAAACTTAATTTTTGCGAATGGAAAAGTTGATTTGGTCCAATTTGAGAATGTGTCCATGGAAGGAAAGCGGGTATTAGTTTTAGCACCTCATCCTGATGATGCAGAAATTGGTGCTTTTGGCCTTTATAACAAGCATGATGAAGTGTTCGTCGTGACAGTTACGGCGGGCGATGCGGGCGGCTTTATGTATGATGAAATATATGAAGATCGTAAAAAGCATTATCTGAAAAAAGGTGAAGTGCGCACATGGAACAGCTTATCAGTTCCTCATTTAGGTGGTGTCGTGCCTGATAGAACCGTTAATCTTGGCTTTTTTGACGCAACCATTAAGGCCATGGCCACTAATAAATCGTTAGAAGCGGAAAGTCTTTATATAGGCTCAGCTGACATAAATTTATTTCGAAAACAAAATGTGTCACCCCTTGCAAATGGGTTGACCGGTATCAGTAACTGGCCATCACTTGTGGATAATCTTGCCTATATCGTTAATGAAATTAAGCCGGATATAATTGTTACACCTTCACCGCAATTGGACAATCATTCCGACCATCAATATGTAACGCATGCCCTTGTGGAAGCGATGAAGAAAATTGATAAAAGGGACGGTCATTTGTTTTTATACACCAATCATTTTATTTTAAATGAACCATGGCCTTACGGTGATGCGGGTTCTGTAAGGTCTCTGCCTCCAAGCCCTGAGGAACGCCATCATTTCAGCAGTGTTTATTCTCATCCATTAACTAAAGAAGAACAGCAAAGCAAAGAAATCGCCCTTGATGCCATGAATGATTTAAGGCTCGGCACCGATCACCGCTATATATATCATTCCTTCAAATCAGCTATACTGGCCTTATGGGAAGAAATTAAAGGCAATAACCAACTTTATTTCCGCCGCGCCGTAAGAAGTAACGAACTTTTCTTCGTCATTAAGACGGAAGAAATATACCAAGAGGGCGTGCCGGAACGATTATAAAAACATCGGCCTGCCGAGAATGTTTTTGATCTCTGGGCGGTAGTTTTCTGCGTTGTAAAGGTTATCGATCATCAGGCCCGGTTGCGGCGTTAGTACGCAATCATTATCAACTAACGCATAGTTACCGTTTACAATGGCGGTCATTTTTCCAAATTCTTTTTTCTCAATCTGTTGAATGGCCATGGCGCCAAAGGATGTCGCCGCCAACTTATCAAGCGCATCCGGCTCACCACTTCTGAGTAGGTAAGCCAAAGGTTGCATGAAGCTATCGAGGTTTTTATTATTGGAAAGTTCATCGGTGATATAATTGCCAATACCGCCTAATTTATTATTACCATATTGGTCTTTGGTGCCCTGATAAAGCACTTTACCGTCTTTTAATGTAACCCCTTCGGCAACCACGGCGACGGCATATTTTTCTGACCTGCGATCCTGGTCTTCCCTAATCAATTCACTGAAATGATCAATGTCCAAGGGAACTTCCGGAATAAGAACACGGTCCGCAGAGGCAATATGTCCTGATAATAAAGCGGGCTCACCACTATAGCGGCCGAATAATTCAATTATGGCGATACGTTCATGGCTTGCCGCGGTGCTACGAATATTATTAATGCTACTGACGCAGCGGGTAACACAGGTGCTAAAACCGATGCAGTAATCAGTGCCGTTAACATCATTATCCATGGTTTTAGGAATGCTGATAACAGGGAACTTTTGTTGGGTTAAATGTGCAGCAAAACGGAGTGAGCCATCACCGCCGATGGGAATGAGTACGTCAATTTCCATGCGGTCTAAGACTTTTAAAATATGATCCGTACAGTCAAAGGCGCCCGCCTTAAACGGGGACGCGGGCACTTTTCCTTTTAAAAAATGCGGAAGAAAACCTTCATCCATTTCAACGGGGTTAAACCGCGTCGTATGGAGTATGGTGCCACCGGTATTTTCAACACCATGCATTTTACGTGATTTTAAAGGGAAAAAGAGTTCGTTATTATCGTTCTCATCATTGAGGTTATAATCTAGTAGGCCTCTCCATCCTCTTTTAATGCCAAGCACATCCCAGCCATTCTTTTCTGAGGCGTAAACAATGGACTTAATACAGGCATTAAGGCCGGGAACGTCACCGCCGCTGGTTAAAATGCCTATTCTCATTTTATTCTTTTCCTTCTTGTCTAACCAAGTAAGTTATGTTTCTTTAATTGGTGACGTAATTGGTGATAGCTTAAGCTTAAATATTCTGCGGCCAATCGCTGATTGAATTTATTGGTCTTAAGAGCATTTTGCAACAATTCTTTCTCAAATCTTTCAACGGTTTGCTGATAATCGGCAGGTCCTTGATTTTTAATTTCATTGGTTTGTGTTATTGTGACATCGTGGGTGGGTTCAGTTAGTGGTTTTTTTCCTTTCGGCCTAAAGGGCGATTGGAACGGATCAAGGATTATATGATCGATCACTTTATGCTCATGTTCTGCGTAATAAACAGCCCTTTCAACCACATTTTTTAATTCACGAATATTGCCGGGCCAATTATATTCCATCATTATATCGGTCAATTCATTGGAATATCCAGGAAAGCTAGACCATTCAAGTTCTTGTGCAACTTTTTGACCAAAGTGGGTGGCTAAAATTAAAATGTCTTCTTTTCTGGCTCTTAACGGAGGGAGTGTGATGACGTCAAGCGCAAGGCGGTCGAGTAGGTCATGGCGAAACTCCCCTAAATCCGCAGCGGATGGAAGGTCGATATTTGTTGCACCGATTAATCTAACATCTGTGTTGAGTGTCTTATTGCTGCCAACTCTTTGATAGGTGCCGTATTCCGTAATGCGGAGAATTTTTTCTTGTGCGGTTAAAGATGTAGTGGCGATTTCATCTAAAAATAATGAGCCTTTATCAGCCTCTTCGAAACGGCCGATACGCCGACCTGTAGCACCTGTAAATGATCCGGCTTCATGGCCAAATAATTCCGATTCCAGCAGTGTATCCGGTAAAGATGCGCAGTTCACTTGAACAAAATTTTGTTCCCAGCGTGGTGATAAAAAATGAAGTCGAGACGCAATCAGCTCTTTACCGGTTCCTCTTTCTCCAATAACCAGTACGGCTCTGTCATGGCCTGCTGCTCGACTGGCTTGCTCGATAACTTCGAGAAAAGAAGGGCTTTCGCCAATAATGATTTGTTGTTCAGGGGCCATTTAATAAATTTATCATAAGTTAGTGTAATTTATCAATTAATAATATTTTTTGTTAATAATAAATTTTGGATGTTTCTACCAAAATGAATAATAATTGTTATATTTCAGTAAGTTATCACATTAAGAAAAAACTGGCACACTTACTGCAATGTATATTGATGAAAGCCATGTAAGGCCGTTTTATTTTTTGGAGATTAGATTATGGGCATTTTTACCCGACTTACAGATATTATTAACTCAAACCTCACTCATCTGCTCGATAAAGCAGAAGATCCGGATAAAATGATCCGTATGATGATACAGGAAATGGAAGATACTTTGGTTGAGGTCCGCTCTTCAGCCGCTCGCGTGATTGCTGACCGTAAAGAACTGGACCGTCATATAGACAGACTTGAGAAGGTTCAAGATGACTGGTATGCCAAAGCAGAACTTGCTTTAAGTAAAAATAGAGAAGATCTTGCGAATGCAGCATTGATAGAAAAATCCAAATTAGTTGATATTGCATTGGATCTTGAAGCGGACCGTTCACCACTTGAGGAGGCTCTTAAAAAATATGAAGCTGACATCCAATTGCTTGAAGCAAAAATTAAAGAAGCCAAGCAAAAACAGAAGTCACTCTTTGAGCGTCAAAATTCTGCTACATCTCAGTTAAAAGTACGCTCACGCCTATATGATAATCGTATCGAAGATGTATTGAGACGTTTTAATTTCATCGAAAAGAAAGTTGAAGAAACAGAAAGTCAAGTAGAAGCTTCTGAACTTGGTCGTGAGAAATCATTACATGAAGAATTCTCCGACTTGGAAAACTCAGAGGTTGTTGCTGAAGAACTTGCTGCCTTAAAAGCCAAACTTGCAAAAAAGAATAGCAAAGATGCCAACAAGTAATAAGATGTGTATCTTGAATAATTTTAAGCATGGAAAGGGTTAAAAATGGAAGTAGTAGCAATATTATTTATGGTGATTGTCGCTCCGTTATGGATGTTTTTACATTACGTTACACGGTGGAAGTCGACAAAAACCATATCCAATGAAGACGAAAATATTCTCGGTGAACTTTGGGATAGTGCCGAAAGAATTGAGAGTCGTTTGAACAATATTGAACGTATCTTGGACGTAGAATCTCCCGATTGGAGGAAAAAATAATGTATGATAATGAAAATAAAACACCCCGTTATAAGAAACTTTATTTAGATAAGAAGAATGCTAAAGTTTCAGGAGTTTGCGCTGGTATTGCTGATTATTTTGGTATTGATCCGATAGTCGTGCGAGTGACAACAGTAATAGGCTGTTTCTTTAGTGGACCATTTATCGTTATCGGTTATATCTTACTGGCATTTTTCTTGAATGCTAAACCAAAAGGTATGTACGAAAGTAAACGAGAGCGTGAATTTTGGAAATCTGTAAGAACAGAGCCTTCAAATACGGTGCGTGACGTACGTTATAAATTTCGCGATATAGAGCGTCGTTTACGGGCTGCTGAAGCCCATGTGACTTCACCACAATATAACTTGCACCGTGAAATTAATGATTTAGAGAAATAATAAAATGGAAATTGTTGTCACACCCATATCAGAAAACCCTTCGCGGGGAATTTTAAGGCTAGGGACGAAAACATACCCCTGCGCACTTGGTATAGAGGGTGTCATTTTATCCAAACAAGAAGGGGATCATAAAAGCCCCTTAGGAAAATTTGATTTGCGAAGTGTTTATTACCGTTATGATAAACTCGACGAGCCCATTTATAGCCAGGTGCCGGTAATGGCAATCTTAAAAGAAGACGGTTGGTGTGATGATCCTAATGATCCGGCTTATAACAAATCAGTGATGCTTCCCTATCATGCAAGTGCAGAATCCTTATGGCGCGATGATGATTTATATGATGTTCTTGTGGTGTTAGGATATAATGATGAACCCACCATTCCTGGAAAAGGCAGTGCAATATTTATTCATGTGGCGCGGGACCTTGAAGATGATGACTATCTAGGAACTGAAGGCTGCGTCTCTTTGAAAAAAGCAGACCTTCTGGAATTACTTCCGGCCCTAACGCCAGAAACATCGCTTCATATTCTTGAAAAATAATAATAAATTAATCTATAAATTTAATAACACTTGCATAGACATACCCTTTATTCTCAGGATATCGTCGCGATAACTTTTCTTTTGCAATCGTTTCATTTTTCCCAGAAATTTGTATATAGCGCTGTTCAGCCCACCCGTCATCTAACTGTCTGTGGGTTTCACCAATCTCCAGAAGCTTTCTTACTTCACTGTTATAAACTGAAAATTCGTATGTATGTTGTTCTATGGACATCTTTGCTTCTCTTACCTGTACTGATTAATAAACATATTTACTATTATATTTTATAATACTGTTAGTATAAGAAAGAGTGAACAAACACATAAAGTTTTAGTGATTTAAAGACTATGAAATTTTTCCACTGTTATTGAATGTATATTCGGGGATTTCTGTGACGGCTATAATTTTAAATCCTCTTTTTCGAGTGAATTTAGTGCGGATTTTTTTGATAGCACTTCTAAGGTTTTTGGCAGGAAGTTCAATATATCTTGAATCTGCCCAACCATCATCCCACCGAGGATGAGATTCGTCTAGTTCAACTAATTTACGAACTTCAGTATTATAAAGGACCACTTCAAAAATTAACGTATTGATCATATTGATATTCTTATATTAATTAATAAACTTCTACGACATCCCCCAGGATAAAGCCCAATTTTTCAGGATGTCTTCTTTGGCAAACGATTTTTGCTTCTTCTGGTGAACTGGCGCGGACGGCAATATAATGAGTGTCGCTCCATTTATCTTCTAGGTCCTGATGAATATTACCGTTTTTTAGTGCCTCCCTTACTTCAGCGTTATAAACTTGCACTTCGTAATTATTTTTCATTTTTTCTTCCAAATTTTTTTATTTTTGCTAGTTTGAATACATATAAACTTAAAAAGTAAATATAAGTATAAGCTCATTATTTTGGTGTAATTTTTTATGAAGAAAAAACCTTCTGATCCAAACAGTTGCTATCTTGAAATGATTGAGTTAGGTGAACTTAAAAAGGACGCTATACAGGCCAAAATAGTTGGTTTATTGCAAGGTTTGCATCAAGAATTAAAAAATGAGGAACCCGCGAAAAAGAAAAACGTCATTGCTAAACTATTCAGTAATCAAGAAAAAAAAGACCCTATTAAGGGTCTGTATATTTATGGTGATGTAGGACGCGGTAAATCTATGTTAATGGATTTATTTTTTGATTTAGCGCCAATTAAAGAAAAGCGCAGGGTCCATTTTCATGCATTTATGTTGGAAATTCATAAAGAAATGCATGAATGGCGTTACATGGACAGTGCGGCGCGCATCGAAAAATTTGGTGTTAAAGATGATGATCCAATTCCTCCCCTCGCCGCAAAAATTGCCGCTGAAAGTTCCCTTCTTTGCTTTGATGAATTTCAAGTGACAGATGTTACCGATGCGATGATATTAGGCAGGCTCTTTAAAACTCTTTTTGAGCAAGGTGTCGTAATGGTATTAACGTCTAACCGTATTCCTGATGATCTATATAAGGATGGATTAAATAGAGGGCTGTTTTTACCAACCATTGAACTTATAAAAAATAAATTGAATATAGAAGCTTTAGACGGGCCAACCGATTATCGGATGGAACGAATGAAAGGGATGGAAGTATATCATTACCCACTCGGTGAAGAGGCGACGAAAGCCCTTTCGAGTTCATTTTGGCGGCTTACTGACCATGAAGTAAATGATCGCACACAAGTTGAAGCTGATGATATAGAAGTTCAAGGCAGGATATTACATATTCCTGTCACATCACGAGGAGTGGCAGTGGTTTCTTTTAAGAAAATCTGTGGCGCTGCACTTGGTTCAGCGGATTATCTTGCGTTGGCATGGAAATATCATACGGTTATAATGGTGGGCATACCCGAGCTTGGCCCTGAAAATAGAAATGAAGCTAAGCGCTTTGTGATTTTTATTGACTCGCTTTATGAAAATAATGTCAAATTTTTATGCTGTGCGGCAGTGGCGCCGGAAAAGTTATATGCCGAAGGCAATGGACATTTTGAGTTTCAAAGAACCGTATCGCGATTAATGGAAATGCAGTCAAAAGAATATTTGGCAAAAGGGCATGCCGTATAGTTTGGTAGCTTTCTAAAAAATATATTCAAATAATACACAGAAATTGTTGCGCTATAAGCGTTTTCGCGCTACATCGAAGACAGTGAATTTTATAATAATAATGTAAAAAGGAAAATATCCTAAACCTCACATATTTATGGTTAAGATAATCTTCTTTTGCACTCAATCTTTCTAGGAGAATAAACAACATGGCACGTAAGAAAATTGCGCTCATTGGTGGCGGTCAAATCGGTGGGACGCTTGCTCATCTCGCAGGACTTAAAGGCTTAGGAGATGTGGTTATTTTTGATATCGCTGATGGCCTACCTCAAGGCAAAGCCCTTGATCTTGCTCAATCTTCAACAGTTGAAGGATATGATGCATCTATCACAGGTACGGCTGATTATGCGGATATTGCCGGTGCTGACGTTGTAATTGTAACCGCCGGTGTAGCGCGTAAGCCGGGTATGAGCCGTGATGATCTTCTTGGCATTAATTGCAAAGTGATGAAATCAGTTGGTGAAGGTATCCGCGATCATGCGCCAGATGCATTTGTTATTTGTATCACAAACCCACTCGATGTGATGGTTTGGGCACTACAAAAATACTCAGGTTTACCTAAAAATAAAGTCGTCGGCATGGCGGGCGTTCTCGATAGTGCGCGTTTCACATTATTCTTGGCGGAAGAATTTAATGTTTCTGTTGAAGATGTGAATGCATTCGTGCTTGGCGGTCATGGCGATACCATGGTGCCTCTACCGCGTTATTCTACTGTTGCTGGAATTCCAATTCCTGATCTTGTGAAAATGGGTTGGACGACAGAAGAAAAATTAGAGCAAATAATTCAACGCACCCGTGATGGCGGTGCAGAGATTGTTGGTCTTCTTAAAACCGGCTCTGCTTTTTATGCTCCGGCCACATCAGCTATTTCAATGGCTGAATCATATCTGGGAGATAAACGCCGCCTACTTCCTTGTGCTGTTGCGCTTGATGGTGAATATAATCAAAAAGGTATTTATGTGGGCGTTCCATGTATCATTGGTGAAAATGGCGTTGAGAAAATTGTTGAAATTGAGCTTAACGAAACTGAAAAAGCCGGTTTTGAACACAGTGTAGGTGCGGTTATTGGCCTTATGGACGCTGTGAAAGCAATTGATCCGGCGCTTGCTGATTAACTTCATTAATAAAGGGGGTAAGGATTTTCTTAATTTTTATCCTCTATCTAATGAGTGGACAGTATAAAAAGATTATTAAACGGGAAGAGGTAAATACCTATGAATATTCATGAATATCAAGCAAAAGGATTGCTAAAGCAGTATGGCGCACCAGTACTAGGTGGTGGTATAGCGTATACGGCTGATGAAGCAGTTAGTGTTGCAGAAGACTTAGGTGGCCCTGTTTGGGTTGTTAAAGCACAAATTCATGCAGGTGGTCGCGGTAAAGGCGGCGGTGTTAAAGTTGTTAAATCATTGGAAGAAGTTAGAAAAGTAGCTTCTGAAATCCTAGGCATGACTTTGGTGACGCATCAAACAGGTCCCGCAGGTAAAGTAGTGAACCAAGTTTATATTGAAGATGGTTGTGCCATCGCTAATGAACTTTATGTTAGTTTATTGGTTGACCGCGAAACAAGTCGTATAGCCATTATTGCTTCATCTGAAGGTGGTATGGATATTGAAGAAGTTGCCGCATCAACACCGGAAAAAATTATTACTGTAACCATTGATCCCGCATCGGGCTTATCTGGTTTTCATTGCCGCAAAATAGCTTTCGGTGTTGGACTTAGCGGAAAAGCCGCTGGTGCAGCAGCTAAAGTAATAGCGGCGCTTTATAAGACATTTGTTGAAAAAGACGCCGCAATGCTTGAAATTAACCCACTGGTTGTAACAATGGACGATGAAGTGGTCGTACTTGACGCAAAAATGGGTTTTGATGGCAATGCGCTTTATCGACATAAAGATGTTCAAGAACTTCGTGATCCAACTGAAGAAGATCCGATGGAACTTGAAGCAGCTAAACATGAACTTAGTTATATTAAATTAGACGGTAGCATTGGCTGTATGGTCAATGGTGCGGGTCTTGCCATGTCGACTATGGACATTATCAAATTAAAAGGTGGCTCACCGGCTAACTTCCTTGATGTTGGTGGCGGGGCGACCAAAGAACGCGTGACGGAAGCATTTAAAATTATTTTAAGTGACCCAGCGGTTGAAGGAATTCTAGTGAATATCTTTGGAGGTATTATGCGCTGTGATGTGATTGCGGACGGTGTAGTTGCGGCGGCGAAGGAAGTTTCGCTTTCTGTACCACTTGTCGTACGTCTTGAAGGAACTAATGTTGAAAAAGGAATGGAGATTATGGCAAATAGCGGTCTCCCTATTATCTCTGCATCAGATCTTGGCGATGCTGCAGTAAAAATTGTAGAAGCAGTAAGGAGTGCCAAATAATGTCTATTTTTATTAATGCACAAACAAAAGTAATTTGTCAGGGTTTTACGGGTGCTCAAGGTACATTCCATTCCGAACAAGCAATTGCTTACGGTACAAAAATGGTTGGTGGTGTAACACCGGGTAAAGGTGGCGGAACTCATCTTGATCTTCCTATATATAATACGGTTGATGAGGCAGTCCATGCTACGGAAGCAAATGCATCCGTAATTTATGTTCCTCCTCCGTTTGCAGGAGATGCGATTTTAGAAGCGATCGATGCGAAAGTTGAATTAATCATCTGCATCACTGAAGGCATTCCTGTGCTTGATATGGTTAAAGTAAAGCGTGCTTTACAAGGATCATCATCACGTCTTGTTGGACCAAATTGCCCGGGTGTGATTACGCCAGGCGAATGTAAAATTGGTATTATGCCAGGACATATTCATATGCCAGGTACAGTGGGCTGTGTATCACGTTCTGGTACACTTACTTATGAAGCCGTGCATCAAACAACGGTTGTTGGCCTTGGTCAAACAACATGTGTTGGTATAGGTGGTGACCCTGTGAATGGCACAAACTTTATCGATGTGCTTGATGGTTTCTTACATGACGATGAAACACAATCGATTATTATGATCGGTGAAATTGGCGGTTCAGCAGAAGAAGAAGCGGCTGAATTTTTGAAATCACATAAAATTCAAAAACCCGTTGTTGGCTTTATTGCCGGACGTACGGCGCCTCCGGGCCGAACTATGGGCCATGCGGGTGCTATTGTTTCTGGCGGTAAAGGTGGCGCAGAAGATAAGATTGAAGCCATGAGAAGTGCGGGCATCACAATTTCTGAATCACCTTCAGAACTTGGCACTACCTTGATGCAAGTACTTAATGGTTAATTATTTATAAAGCCTTTGATATTATAAGGTTTTATGGAAATATATTAATTAAGGGTACGGGAAGTTCCTGTATCCTTAATTTAACAATTGATTATAAAAATAGGCTCGAACACCATGAGTATTGATAACGAAGATAATCTTTTTAGCGGCTCTAGCGGCGCATTCATCGAAGAGCTATTCGCTAGATATTCCCAAGACCCCTCCTCCGTAGATCCATCATGGCAAGACTATTTCTCAGAACTTTCTGATGATGCCCGTCTGCTTATGGATGCAGGTGTTGAAAAGCCAGGAGCTTCATGGAAACGAGATGATTGGCCCTTTGACGGTGGAAATGGAGAAGCTGATTTAATTAGTGCCTTAAATCCGGGATTTGAAACACAAATTAAAAAGAAAACAAAAGGCGCGGCCAGCGAAAAAGATATTCGCAGCGCGACGCTTGATTCAATTCGTTGTCTCATGATGATCCGCACCTACCGTGTACGTGGGCATCTTCATGCAAATCTTGACCCTCTTGGTCTAACTGAAAAACCGTATCATTCGGAACTTGATCCAGAAACTTATGGCTTTGGCGCTAGTGATCTAGACCGTGATATATTCCTTGATAATGTTCTTGGTCTTGAAACAGCGACGGTTCGCGAAGTATTGGAAATTTTAAACCGGACTTATTGTTCTACGTTTGGTGTAGAGTTTATGCATATTAATGATGCAGAAGAAAAAAGCTGGATTCTGAAGCGTATAGAAGGACGTGATAAAGAAATACATTTTACGGCTGAAGGTAAAAAAGCGATTTTACAAAAGCTTACCGAAGCGGAAGGTTATGAAAGTTACCTTTCTAAAAAATATGTAGGTACAAAACGTTTTGGTCTTGATGGTGCAGAAACGCTGATCCCTGCTCTTGAAGCAGTGATCAAAACAGGTGGACAAAATGGCATTAAAGAAATTGTTCTTGGTATGCCTCATCGTGGACGACTGAATGTATTAACCAATGTGATGAAAAAATCATTTCAGGCTATTTTCCATGAATTTCATGGTGGCTCAGCCACCCCAGATGAAATTGAAGGGTCTGGTGATGTAAAATATCATTTAGGGGCATCTTCTGATCGTTCTTTCGACGGCAATGATGTTCATTTGTCACTAACGGCAAATCCATCGCATTTGGAAGCTGTTAATCCGGTAGCGCTTGGTAAAACACGTGCAAAACTTACTCAGCGTAATGATACAAGCGGCAACAGTGTCCTGACATTATTGATGCACGGCGATGCGGCCTTCTCTGGCCAAGGTATCGTTGCGGAATGTTTTGCACTTAGTGATCTTCGGGGCTATAGCACCGGTGGTACGATACATGTAATTGTAAATAACCAAATTGGCTTTACAACAGCGCCGCATTATTCACGTTCCTCACCTTATCCGTCCGATATGGCGAAAGCTATTCAGGCTCCTGTATTTCATGTAAACGGTGACGATCCAGAAGCCGTTGTTTTTGCCATGAAATTGGCAACAGAATATAGGCAAAAATTTAAAAAGGATGTGGTTGTTGACATGTTCTGTTATCGCCGATTTGGTCATAACGAAGGTGACGAGCCGTCCTTTACACAGCCACTAATGTATAAACGCATTAAAAATCATGCGTCAACCCGTACTATATATGCGGAACGTTTGGTCCGTGAAGGTCTTATGAGCAAAGCCGAAACCGATCAAATGTCAAAAGACTTCCACACATATTTAGACGTAGAATTTGAAGCAGCTAAGAATTATAAACCTGAAAAAGCAGACTGGTTCGCTGGAAGTTGGAGCGGTTTGGAACGCCCGGATGACGATATTCGTCGTTCTGGTGATACAGGCATCCATGCCGATGAACTTAATGATTTAGGCCGTTTATTAACAACGGTGCCGGATGATTTCAAAGTTCATAGAACATTGCAACGGACGCTAGACGCAAAAGCACGCATGTTTGATAGCGGTGAAAATTTTGATTGGGCCACGGCAGAAGCCCTTGCCTTCGGATCGCTCATTCGTGAAGGGCATCGCATTCGCCTTTCCGGTCAGGACAGCCAGCGGGGGACCTTCTCCCACCGTCATAGTGTGTTCATCGATCAGGAAACTGAAGAACGCTATGCACCGCTTGCTCATGCGGGTGACGGACCGGAAGCTCATGCCACTTATGAAGTGATTGATAGTGCGCTTTCTGAAGAAGCAGTGCTTGGTTATGAATATGGCTATACCATGGCGGAACCAAATGCACTTGTGATTTGGGAAGCTCAGTTTGGTGACTTTGCCAACGGTGCCCAAATGATTTATGACCAATTTATTTCAAGTGGTGAAAGCAAATGGCTTCGTTTTAGTGGTCTTGTAACATGCCTTCCTCACGGTTACGAAGGACAAGGACCGGAACATTCGTCGGCGCGTCTGGAAAGATACCTTCAATTATGTGCAGAAGATAATATGCAAGTGGTCAATTGTACGACCCCTGCTAACTTCTTTCATGTGTTAAGACGTCAAATGAAACGCAAATTTCGTAAGCCGCTTATTATCATGACGCCAAAATCATTGCTGCGTCATAAATTGGCAACGTCGAAAATTGAAGATATGTCAGATGGTTCAGAGTTTCACAGACTTCTATGGGATGATGCACAAAGTGATCCTCATAAAACCATTAAGATTAATAAAGATAGTGGCATCAAGCGTGTTATTCTTTGTTCTGGCAAAGTTTATTATGACCTTATGGCCGAACGAGATGCCCGCAAACAAAAAGATGCTTATATACTGCGTGTCGAGCAGCTTTATCCATTCCCGGCTCATGCAATGACGAAAGAACTTTCAAGGTTTAAAAATCTTGAGGCCGTGGTTTGGTGTCAGGAAGAACCGAAGAATATGGGATCATGGACGTTCATTGATCCCCTTATTGAAGAAGCGCTTGAAGATGTTAAGGGTGATGTGAATAGGCCAGTTTATGCGGGACGTAAGGCATCTGCCTCACCAGCAACAGGATTAGCGACACGTCATAAGCAAGAACAGGAAGCGCTTGTCGATCAGGCACTGACAATTATTAAAAGATAAAAACAAGAGTTGATAAAAAAATAAGGAGTAGGTCTTATGACCATCGAAATCCACGTACCGGTACTAGGCGAATCTGTTTCGGAAGCGACCGTCGGTCAATGGTACAAAGCTGTTGGCGACGCTGTAGCCGTTGATGAAGTGATTTGTGAATTAGAAACCGATAAAGTTGCTCTTGAAGTAACGGCCTCATCCGCTGGTGCACTTTCAGAAATCGTTGCCGCAGAAGGTGAAAATGTTGAAGTGGGTGCTTTACTTGCTAAAATCGATGAAACAGCACATGGAAAAGCAACTGCTGCTCCGGCTGCTGCGGCACCTGTTCCAGCCGCTGCTGAAAAACCCGCCGAAGCTTCTGCTCCTGCTAAAGCAGGATCAAATGTTAAACCTGCAGCCGCTGTTCTCGCAGCTGAAAAAAATATTGATCTATCAAATGTAACAGGTTCTGGTGCTGGAGGTGTGATTACCAAAGCGGACGTTCTTGCTCATCTATCTGGCGCGCCTGCCCCTGCCGTTACTGCCTCAGCGCCACAAGTGGCAGCAGCCCCTGCTGTAGCACAAGAAGAAGTGGTGCCGATGACTCGTCTGCGCCGGACAATTGCTAAGCGTCTTAAAGACGCGCAAAATACTGCAGCGATGCTGACGACATATAACGAAGTGGATATGTCAGCGGTCATGAACCTACGCAAGCAGTACCAAGAAACATTCGAAAAGAAACATGGGTGTCGTCTTGGTTTTATGTCTTTCTTCGCTAAAGCATGTACAGCAGCCCTAAAAGAAATCCCGGAAGTAAACGCGGAAGTTCGTGACGACAGCATCGTCTATAAAAATTATTATAACATTGGTGTTGCGGCAAGTACCCCTGCGGGACTTGTGGTTCCGGTTGTGCGCAACTGTGAAAATATGGGTTTTGCGGATATTGAAAAAGAAATTGCCCGCCTTGGTGGCCGTGCACGTGACGGCAAATTGGGTATGGATGAAATGATGGGTGGAACATTTACCATTTCAAATGGGGGTGTTTTCGGTTCGCTGTTATCTTCACCGATCCTGAACGCTCCGCAATCCGGTATTTTAGGAATGCACACAATTCAAAAACGTCCTGTTGTGGTCAATGATGAAATTGTTATTCGTCCAATGATGTATTTGTCGCTTAGTTATGACCACAGAGTAGTTGATGGTAAAGGTGCAGTGACATTCCTTGTGCGGGTGAAAGAAAACCTCGAAGATCCACAGCGTTTGGTTCTTGATCTATAATTTTTTAAAAGTGGATATCCATGATGAGTGATAATTATGATGTAGTCGTCATTGGCGGCGGACCCGGTGGTTATGTTGCCTCAATTCGTGCGGCGCAACTTGGTCTTAAAGTAGCCTGTGTTGAAATGCGTGGCTCCCTTGGTGGAACATGCTTAAACGTGGGATGTATTCCGTCAAAAGCGCTTCTTCACGCATCCGAACTTTTTGATGAAGCAAATGGCGGCATGGATAAGTTTGGTATAAGTACTGGAAAAGTGTCCATCGATGTTTCAAAATTGATGGATCATAAAGACGGTATCGTTAATGACCTAACATCCGGTATTGCTTATTTGTTTAAGAAAAATAAAGTCGACTATGTAGAAGGTAAAGGTAAAGTTCTTGGCCAAGGTCAAGTACAAGTTGCTCTGAACGCTGGCGGCGAACAAATGATCAATACTAAGAACATTATCATTGCTACGGGTTCTGATGTGGCGGGACTTCCGGGCATTGAAATTGACGAAAAAATCGTTGTCTCCTCTACAGGCGCATTAAGCTTGCCGAAAGTTCCAAAACATATGGTTGTGATTGGTGGTGGTGTGATCGGGCTTGAGCTTGGTTCTGTGTGGCAACGTTTAGGCGCGGATATTACGGTTGTTGAATTTATGGACCGTATTACCCCGGAAATGGACGGTGAAGTGTCAAAAACATTCGCGCGTATATTGAAAAAACAAGGCTTTAAAATTAAGCTTAAATCCAAAGTGACAGGCGTTAAAACCACAAAAACAGGCGCAACCGTCACCGTTGAAGCCGCCGCGGGCGGTAAAGAAGAAACCATTAAATGTGACGCCGTGCTCGTTGCTGTGGGTCGCCGTCCTTATACGGATGATTTAGGCCTTGATGACGCAGGGGTTAAAATGACCGACCGTGGTCAAGTGGATATTGATGATCATTTCAAAACCAATGTTGACGGTATTTATGCCATAGGTGATGTGGTACGCGGCGCAATGCTTGCCCATAAAGCAGAAGACGAAGGCGTCGCCGTTGCTGAAATTCTTGCGGGTTTCGCGGGTCATGTTAATTATGACGCGATCCCGGGTGTGATTTACACCATGCCGGAGGTATCCTGCGTCGGTAAAACCGAAGAACAGTTAAAGGCCGACGGCGTTGATTATACGGCGGGTAAATTCCCTTTTACCGCAAACAGTCGCGCCAAAGCCAATAGTCAAACGGATGGCTTTGTCAAAATACTTTCTTCCAACGTGGATGATAAAGTGCTCGGCGCACATATCATCGGCGCGGATGCGGGTAACATGATTGCAGAACTGACGCTGGCAATTGAAAAAGGCCTGACCGCCGAAGACATCGCTTACACCTGTCACGCTCATCCCACAGAAGCCGAAGCAGTAAAAGAAGCCGCAATGGGCACACCGATCCATATGTAAGATTTGCTGATAGAAAAATTATTGAAAGGCGCTTTTTAAGGCGCCTTTTTTAATGCCAAACTATTTCTTGCAGCTAAAATTTGAATGTCGACCAATGGTGCTGACAGTTCAGGTTTAAAATGATATATTTTACTATGGAAACTTTATACGACAAAATTGGTCTTAATTATACAAACCTTCGTAAACCAGACCATAGAATTTCTCGGCGAATAAATTCGGCTTTAGGTGTCGCAAGAACGGTTTTGAATGTCGGCGCGGGTACAGGTTCATATGAGCCCAAGGACAAGCAAGTTACTGCAATTGAGCCATCAATTGAGATGATACAGCAACGCGCCCCTTCTAATGTTAATGTTGTTCATGGAAGTGCTGAAGACCTTCCGTTCGATGATAATTCATTTGATGCATCAATGGCCATTCTTACCATTCATCATTGGGCAGATCAGAAAAGAGGCGTTTCGGAGATGTGTCGGGTTACACGGGACAAGGTTGTTTTTCTCACTTATGATCCGGCGTTTCGTGGATTCTGGTTGTTCGATTATTTTCCGGCATTAATAACTTTGGATCAAGGGCAAATGCCACCGGTCAGTTCCTACGAGAAGTGGTTGGGGCCAATCGATGTCTCTCCAGTGCTCATTCCTCACGATTGCTCGGATGGGTTTTTGGCAGGCTATTGGCGCAGACCAGAGGCTTATCTTGATGAAAAAGTTCGTGCAGCGATGTCATCATTTTGGGCATTGGATGATGTTTCTGTAGGGTTAGATAATCTTGCTATGGATTTGCAGACAGGAGCTTGGCAGAGGCGCTATTCTGAGTTATTAAAGCTGGAAAATTTGGATTGTGGGTATAGATTGGTTGAAGCTAATAAAGTTATTTAAGGAAGATAAAAAAACTAGAATGAACATCGCATTTTCTTTGTTACAAATAAATCCTATTTCAATTCAATAAAATGATTAAACGGCGAAAGACGCGACTGTCTGTTTTCGACCCAAAGCAGACAGTCGCAAACTGCCTTTTTGTCGAAGCTTTCTCTTATGCAATACCCTTAATAAGGCCAACTTAGGCTGACGGGATTACTCTTCAATCTGTCGCAAAGATAATGGATATTTGATATAATGAAGCACAGCTAGCTGAATAACAGCAGGATTATGCTTAAAGTATTTAAAAGATATAGCCATTTAACAAAAATATCAGCTATACTAAATGGAGCAACAAGTTAATTTGACAGTACCCAAAATCTTAGTTTTGAGTTTGTCTTAGGATGTATATTTGAAAATATCACACACACTAAGAAAAGTATTTTGGGGATTATTGGTATTAGTAGTAGTGGTTTTATCACTTTTACCGATACCGCAGGATCAAACTTTTATTCAAATACCATTTGCTGATAAAGTAGTTCATTTTTTAACTTATTTTATCCTCACCATTATCGCGCTAATATCGTCTACCCAAAAACATTCTTTATTAATGATTTTGGCAATACAAATTTTAATTGGCGTTTGTGTGGAAGTTGCACAATCATTTATTCCTGGCCGCACACCAGAATTTCTTGATGTTCTAGCAAATAGTTTAGGGGTTTTGTTTGGGGCTTTGGTATATTTTCCCTTTTGGAAAATAAAATCAAAAACTCAAAACTAAATTAGCCTAAGGGGTAAACAGTTGATGGGGAATTTTTACTAAATAATTTTGGGCCACCGTCTGTCACTTATAGAAAAGTACAGCAAGATACCAGTTGCCTATTTAGCGCAAAACCTATTTGTTCGCGTCTATTAGTACTACTATCTCATCAGGGACTCCTATTTTCAAAATGGGGTATACCCCGGGGAGGGTAAAGAGTTGAGGTTTTGATATTCAGTTTGCGCCGATACGTCTAATTTTAAGGTCTATTTTTACATTTTAAGAGTGTCTGCTTTCGACCCAAAGCGGACTGTACGTCATCAGGGAAAGTTGGGCATTTAAGCCGTTAAAATAAGAGAGTATTCTGCTCCATCTGTTAAGTTTAAGCGGCCATAGCTTTAATATGCAAGCGTTTTCGTTTGGCCATAGTTTTGAGTTTAATTTTATTTC
>JABIPV010000160.1 GCA_018699075.1 Kordiimonadaceae bacterium
GAGTTTTTTTCATTATTAAGCGAACGAATAGCCGAAAATATTATCCTTATAATGGCCAAGCGTGATGGGCTTTATATCGCTGGTGCATTAAACTTAATTGGTAAAGATACTTTATATGGGCGATATTGGGGGGCTAGTGAACATCACAAGTTTTTGCATTTTGAAGTCTGTTATTACCAAGCCATAGAATATGCAATAAAAAACAATTTAACTAAGGTAGAGGCCGGCGCACAAGGCGATCATAAACTGGCCCGCGGGTATGGTCCTGTTATCACACATAGCGCTCACTGGATCGAAAACCAGTCCTTTAAAGAAGCTGTGGAAAATTATCTGATCCAGGAACGAAAATCAGTTGAACAAGACGTAGAGTATTTAAAAAACTTTACGCCATTTAAAAAAGAAAACTAGTATTTGATTAGGATCTGGGGCGTTTTTCCAAAACTTCAAATTCACCTAGTAAACAAGCTGCGCCACCAGCACCACCGCTTAAACTGGAAACCACATTGATCATGTCACTACCACAAACCCTGTTACTCATTGGTGCAATGGCAAAATTGTTATTATAGGCGAGTTTTCGACACTCACTTTTAAGAGTGTTGAGCATGTATTTTCTATGTTTCATTTCAAAAACAATACGATTATCATCTATCACTTTAGTATTTTTAATCAGGCTAAAATTTATACACTTTTTGAACTCACCAGTTTGGTTATATTTGGCAAGTTCTTTAGCACCCCTTTCAGCGTCCGTTTCTGCAAACGCACTAAAAGTAATCCCTAATCCCACACAACAAACAAGTGATATAAATATTTTTCTCATAATCTGTCCTTTAACAAATAATTTCGTATGTTCAATTATACCACACCCGAACCATTGGTACAATTTATAGTCAGTAACATTAAAGTGAAGCAAATATCCGGTATACTTAGATTATTTAATTGTTTCTTTTTTCTTCTTTTTACGCTTTGGTTTTGGCGCTACTTTACCCGGTTCAATATCAATCGTAAGTTCTTTATTTTTAAATCCAACCTTAACTTCACCACCTTCAACCAAACGACCAAAAAGTAACTCATTTGCAAGCGGTTTTTTTATTTCTTCTGAAATAACGCGTTTTAATGGTCGGGCACCAAAATGTTTATCATATCCCTTAGTGGCAATGAATGACTTGGCTTCTTTTGATAATTTAATATGAACACCACGATCTTCTAGCTGCATTTCAAGTTCGAGAATAAACTTTTCAACCACTTGTTCAATCACTTCCGGCGGAAGGCCTGAGAACGGAACGATCGCGTCTAACCTATTTCTAAATTCTGGCGTAAACAGCTTTTTAATCGCTTCCTCATCAGCCCCTGAAGCATCAGAAGCTCCAAAGCCGATCACTTCTTTGCTCAGTTCCATCGCTCCAGCATTTGTGGTCATGATCAAAATCACATTGCGGAAATCGATTTTCTTGCCATTACTATCGGTTAAGGTTCCATGATCCATCACTTGCAGCAAAATATTATAAATGTCTTGATGCGCCTTTTCGATTTCATCTAATAAGAGAACACAATGTGGTGTTTTATCAATGGCATCGGTCAGTAACCCGCCCTGATCATATCCAACATAGCCCGGAGGTGCGCCAATTAAACGCGACACCGTATGACGTTCCATATATTCCGACATATCAAAGCGTTCGATTTCTACACCAAGTAAACTCGCGAGCTGCTTCGCGACTTCTGTTTTTCCGACACCTGTAGGGCCGCTAAAAAGATAACTTCCTATAGGTTTATCATCTTCACGTAAACCGGCACGGGATAATTTGATAGCGTCCGATAAAACTTCAATGGCTTTATCTTGACCAAAAACAACTCTTTTTAAATCTTTAGGAAGAGTTTCAAGAACCGATTTATCGTCCTTAGAAACGCTTTTCGCAGGGATACGTGCCATTTTTGAAACAACATTTTCAACATCTTCAACAGATATATTTTTCTTACGCTTTGCTTCCGGAAGCAACATTTGAGAAGCACCAACTTCATCGATTATATCGATTGCTTTATCTGGTAAACGGCGTTCATTGATATGCCGAACTGATAAATCAACCGCGGCATCAAGAACTTCATTGCTGTATTTTACATTATGATGTTCTTCAAAATATTTTTTTATACCTTTGAGAATATCTTTTGTTTCTTGTGGTGTTGGCTCAACAATATCAATTTTCTGAAAACGGCGTAATAAAGCACGGTCTTTTTCAATATAGGATCGATATTCCTTGTATGTTGTGGAGCCAATGCAACGCAAATCACCTTTTGAAAGAGCCGGTTTTAACAAGTTTGACGCATCCATTGCTCCGCCACCGGTGGCGCCTGCCCCAATGATTGTGTGTATTTCATCAATGAATAAAATTGAGCCATCCATGGCTTCAATTTCTTTAATCACTGCTTTTATGCGTTCTTCAAAATCACCGCGAAAACGTGTTCCCGCAAGTATCGTTCCCATTTCAAGATTATATATAACCGAATTATGGAGCACTTCAGGCACTTCTTTTTTAACTATTCGAAGTGCCAGACCTTCTGCGATTGCGGTTTTACCCACTCCTGGGTCACCAACATATAGTGGATTATTTTTTGAACGACGGCATAAAATTTGAATTGTGCGGTCTACTTCGTCAACACGACCGATTAAAGGATCAATTTTACCCTCCCGGGCCTTATCATTTAAATTTATGCAAAACTTTTCAACCGCCGATTTAGAACCACCTTCTCCGCCTTCTTCATCATCGAGTTCACCTTCGATGGCTTCTTTTTCATCATCATCCGTTGATTTAGCCAAACCATGTGAAATATAATTCACCACATCAAGGCGCGATACTTCATGTTGTTGCAGGTAATAAACAGCATGGCTGTCACGTTCGGAAAATAAAGCGACTAACACATTTCCACCGTTAACTTCTTCGCGGCCA
>JABIPV010000222.1 GCA_018699075.1 Kordiimonadaceae bacterium
AACCATGGTTATAAAATGCTTGGTGTCGGAAAATTGGTTGCTGAAACCATTTGCGGTGAGAAATCAACACTTCTAAATCCATTTAGGTATTCAAGATACGCGGGGGGTGATCTGCATCCAGTGTCAAACAGCCCTTTTCCGTGGAGTTAATCACTTAAATATGTAAGGGTATTAAAAACAAAATAAATAGGGAAAACAATGGAACAATCAAACGATGAAGGTGCTGAGCATAAGGGACCGAGTATACTAGTATCCTTGATACCTATTGTATTTTTAATTGGTTTAATGACCCTAAACCTATTTTTAGAAAACGCCTATGTTCCCAGTGAAATGATATTGTTTGTTTCGGCCGTCATCGCAGGCCTCGTTGCCGTGTTCCTGGTTAACGTTCCCTATAAAAATCTCGAAGAAGGCATCTTAAAATCCATTGATATGGCCATGCAAGCCAATTTAATTATGCTGCTGGTGGGCGCTTTAATCGCCATTTGGATAGCAAGCGGCATAGTGCCAACATTGATTTATTACGGCCTTGAAATTATATCCCCCAACGCCTTTCTAACTATATGCTGCATTAGTTGCGGCATTGTTGCTGTTTGCACTGGCTCAAGCTGGTCAACCATAGGCACAGTGGGGCTTGCTTTAATCGGTGTCGGCACCGTGATGGGGATCAATCCCGGACTAGTTGCGGGCGCTATTATATCGGGCGCTTATTTTGGTGATAAAATGTCACCTGTATCAGACTCGACAAACCTCGCCCCGGCCATGGTTGGAACAGACGTCATTACCCATATCAAACACATGATTTATACTACGGGTCCGGCCATTGTAATTTCACTATTGATATTCATGACCATTGATATTTTTTATCCACCGCCTTCGCTGGATATTACAGAAATTGAAAAGCTACAAAACATCATCAGTTTAAATTTTAATGTTTCTCTTTGGTTATTAATCGCCCCTGCTGCGGTTGTTATATTTGTTGCCCGTGGTTTACCAGCAATGCCCGCCTTGATTTTAGGTATCTTCCTCGCGATCATCGCCGTGCCTTTATTTCAGTGGACGTTTTTGACGGCGGCAATTGAAAACGGCGTTACGTTATCGGGCAGTTATTCGCTCATCCTAAACATCATCGCCAGTGGTTTTTCCATTGAAAGCGGCGATGTGATGACCGATCAACTTTTCAATCGTGGTGGTATGTCATCAATGTTGAATGTTGTATTTTTGGTTCTTGCTGCCATGTCATTTGGTGGCATTATGGAAGCAAGCGGCATGTTGCAAACACTTGCTGGTGCTTCAATATCACGGGTAAAAAGCATTGGCGGCCTTGTTGCGTCAACTTTGGCGTCCTGTGTGTTTGTTAATTTCACAGCCGCCAACCAGTCGATGGCAATAATTATTCCTGCGCGCATGTTTTCTTCCGCTTATAAGAAATTTGGGCTTCACCCAAAAACATTATCACGCGCCGTCGAAGACGCAGGAACCGTTACCGCACCGCTTATTCCGTGGAACACAAATGCAGTGTTTTGCACCACCGCCCTTGGGGTCGCGACCATTGATTATTTGCCGTATGTGTTTTTTGCGTTTATCTCACCGATGGTTTCACTATATTTAGCGTATACAGATAAAACCATGACACGGATCGAAGAAGAACCAGAGACGATTATCAATCATTAATTTTTGTAAAAATCTTTAAAGGCTTTAACGGTTTCATCAATATCATCTTCTGAAATATCCAAATGAACGACCATTCGGGGGCTGCTTTGGCCGCCAATAATGATGTTACGTTCATATAAAAATGCACTTAGGGCTTCTGCATCTTCGCTAGCGGGGTTCAGAAACATCATGTTGGTTTGCACCATATCCAAATTAATACCCAGTTGAGAAATTTTGAAAAGCTCGGTACCGAGATGCTTGGTTTTTTTATGATCATGTTTCAAACGCGGAACATTATGATCAAGACCGTAATTACAGCAGGCAGCAATAACGCCAACTTGGCGCATGGCACCACCAAGCAATTTGCGTTGACGTCTAGCGTAATCCACTAAATTCTTTGGCCCAACCATAACTGAACCCGCAGGGGAGCCGATGCCTTTTGATAAACAGATCGACACAGTGTCAGCGTTCTTTGCCAGATCAGCAATATTTGCATCTTGTGCAACTGCCGCATTAAATAGGCGCGCACCATCAAGATGAACCGACAGACCTCTTTCCTTTGCTGCAATCATTATAGCATCAAGTTTAGCTTGATCTTGAACGCATCCTGCAACGGTGTTTTCTAACGATAATAATTTTGTAATCGCGCAGTGGCTATTATCGGGTTTTATCGCTCCAATAACATCATCCAATTGAACTGCACCAAATAAATCCGTTTTTAATGGGTGCAAAGCAATGCCACCAAGCACGGATGCGCCGCGCGCTTCATCACGGTAAATATGGTATTGATCTCCCACTAGAACCTCTTCCCCGCGCCCACAATGCGATAGCAGTGACACAAGATTACTCATGGAACCGGTAGGTAGGAAAAGTCCTGCTTCTTTACCAAGCATAGCCGCCATTTTCTCTTCTAGCGCATTGACGGTAGGGTCTTCGCCGTAAACATCATCACCTAGCGGACATTCCATGGCGGCTTGTTTCATTTCAACACTTGGTTTTGTAACCGTGTCGCTACGAAAATCAATAAAACCTGACTGTCCGTCAGTGGACTTCATTCCTGCGTATTGGTTCATAAAATTACGGCCTCTGGATAGGCAAGCGCCGCGACAATGTGTACGCGGTTGCTTTCGCCGCCATTTAAAGCCGTATGATAACCACGGGTATCCGTAAAGTAAACGGATCCGTCCGCCGGCAAGTGAGTACAGTGGTGATTAACGATAAATAAAGACCCAGGGTTCGTATAAATTGGAATATGAAGGCGTGGTTCTGGATCACGGTGCCAGCTGTTACAGTTATAAACTTCTTTTAATAAAACCCGCATACGGCCAATTGGATAACGTTTCGTTAGCTCCTGATGCACATATTCAAAATAAGTACCTTTAAAACCTTCGATGATATCAGTGAACTCACTTTCATTGACGATTTCGTCGCGGGCATATTCCTTTAAACTATCGTCAATACGCGTATAAAAGCGGCCCGATAAATCATTATCCGTCACAACATCAACATTTGGACGCTTCGTTAAGCTTGTCGCTTGAAATCCGGACCCTATATCAATAAACTCATTGCCCGCTGAAATATCATCAACCGCCTGACGTAGTTTTTCAATGTCGAACTTAAGCGGCAGTTTTATAATGTCTGCTGACGGTTTAAAATGAGAAACCGATTTAGTATCAGGCACTTTGGATATATATTTTTCCATCTCAATACGGTCTTGCTCGGGGGTATTTTCAATCGCCATAATAAGTTTCAATCAATTTATTAAAAAAGATATTAGAAATTAGCATAAAATAATATTCAAGTGATAAAAATTCACGTTTGATGAAAAATAATTCATCAAATAATATTATAATATAATAAGGGGCTGTCGTAGATTAAGTTTCTACCAGCACCATTTTTTAAGCATTTTCAATTGCTCTTTTGGTGCTCCATAATTAAATCTAAACTCACACTCTTTCAAGAACAAGGGAAAATTACCTTTGGGTATCCCATTATATTTTCTCAGCACTCTTTTTGCCTGGTTCCAGAAATTTTCAATACCGTTAATGTGGTTATATTTATTGTCTGCAAAATGGGTCGAGTGATTGATACGAAAGTGTTTGAATTCGCTCACATCAAGCGCGTTGTAAGAGCGATAGCAATCAGTATAAACAATGCTATCAGGTCTTATTTTACGCCGAATTATGGGCATTAAAGTCTTGGCCTTCGTATCACCAATAACCTTCGTGTAGACCTTCCCCCCACGCTTCAAAATACCGAACACAACTACTTTACCTCCAGCCCCACGACCACGCTTTCCTTTACGTCTACCGCCAAAATAACTTTCATCAAGTTCGACTTCTCCAGCAAAGCATTCATTTGCCTCTTGAGCTAAATGCCATGCTATGACGTCCCGAATCTTTCGATAGAATAGAGCTGCAGTATTGTATTGAATACCCATTAAATCAGCGGCCGTTCTGGCTGTTACTTCGGCTACAAAATAACCAAGCAACTGACTTTGCTTCTTTTTGCTTAATTTACAACGTGTTATCTTCATATTCATAGACTAACATTTATGCTAATCTCCGACAGCCCCAAATTCTATATTAGTCAACCTTACGAACAAGTTTCAGTTATTAAGAAGCTGAAATGAGAGTCTGCTTTTGGCCGAAAGCAGACTCTCACGGACGGCGTTTTGACCAATCAAATCAATTGATGTAAGCTCTGCAAAACTCAGGGAGGGTATAATGATACTACGCCGATTTATGAAACACGTCACCGATCAAAACTGGTTCGCCGTAGTTCTTGATGCTATTGTGGTGATCGTTGGTATCTTTCTGGGTTTGCAGGGGCAAGCGTGGTATGAGGACCAAACTGACCGTGATCTTGAAAACGAATTTTTACAGCGTCTTCACACAGTGTACGTCATCAGGGAAAGTTGGGCATTTAAGCCGTTAAAATAAGAGAGTATTCTGCTCCATCTGTTAAGTTTAAGCGGCCATAGCTTTAATATGCAAGCGTTTTCGTTTGGCCATA
>JABIPV010000238.1 GCA_018699075.1 Kordiimonadaceae bacterium
CTGCGCAGATATATATGTAGATACATTTAGCGGTGCTTACGCTGAAGCCGGCGACATCCTGCGACCGATAGCAGAAAAAGTCATCACCAAAGAAGATATCAGGGGTGACTTTTATGATTTAGTAGACAAAAATTTTATCAAATCACATCACCATAACACCACAGTTTTCAAATCGGTCGGCACGGCACTGGAAGATTTAATCGCCGCTAAATTAGCATATGAAACTAACGAAACGGGGTAAATTCAAGGCTCCATTTGGTGGCTTGTGGTAAAAAGGGTGTCATTTTGCCCTCTAACCAATCATCATGACCTGTACCATAATATGGCGACAATGGATGTGCCGATTGACCTGCTGGCAAATCCATAATCCCTTGTTCTTCGTGACCTGGGCTAACCACGATCCGTTCTGACTGACCTTTTACAAGTCCAGAAATATGGGGAATATTTTCTGTATCACCCGATTGTTCAAATGGCCTCATGTCGGTTAGTTTATCAAGCAAAGGAACCGCCGCACTTAAAGGATGTCTTATGGTTGCGACATTATACGCGCCCCATGTATATTCATTTAACGCAACACTCCCTGAAATAACAGGCTGCCACGCCTCTACAGCCATCTTTTCGAAAAAGAAAGCCCAGCTTTGATATTTTGGCGGCAACCATCCTTCTGGTTGGTCGGTTATGATTTGCCAAAGGGGCGCTTCCCACTGATTGGTTGCGCGATCATAATTACAGTTCTTATCATATTCTATGCAGGATGCTGTGATTTCACCAAGCAGTGTATCAACAACTTGGTTTCGATATTCCCTCACTAAACGAAAGCCAATTGAATTGGCATCTGCTTTCGCGCCCCAATTATCAATTTCTGTTAAGTACGGCGTAAAAGCATCATCTTTGGCATTATGCAAAACACCTGAGATTTGTTGCTGCCAACGGGATAAAAACACTGCATTATCATCCCACTGAATATCATATAAATCTTTTTCAGTAACTTGGGTAGGCAATGCAAATAGATCATCTTTAATTTGATTTGCTCTGGCACCAAAATCATAACTGCTGCTGCCAACAGCGGCTAAATCAGCGCCGCTGGCAACACGGGCATTGGCCGTCCATAAACGATCATGATCCGGATTATACACTCTAGGATATTGATCGGATGTCATCCAGCCATCCCAGGTGCTAATGGGATCTGACCAGTGAATTATACGGTCATAAACACCGGGTGGGCGTTTTGGAATCATACCGAAAATAGTCCATCCAATATTACCTTCACTATCCGCTAGCATGACATTTTGCGCAGGTATTCCTACACCCGAAGCAATTTCCATTGCTTCTGCCACCGTGGTGACCGTTTCCATCGCCATAAGGCCCATACTGGCACCTTCTGGTTTATGGGCCACCCATTGATAGGCATAAGTTTTCCCATCTTCAAAATCCATCACTGGGCCCCAAATGGTCTCGCGTATTTTTAATTCCTGCGCTTCACTTCCCTTAATTTGAATAGCTTCACTCATCAGATTAAAATCTTTATAGCCGTCCTTGGTCATATATTGGTTTTCAGAATTTGGATTAATGTCCAGCTCAATTATATCGGTGCTATCAATATTGGTATTGGTGAAGCCCCAAGCAACGGACCCGTTACTGCCCACCACAATAAGCGGCGTACCGGGAAGCGACACACCAGAAATATCAAGTGAGCCATCATTTAACTTCATTCTCAGCTTATACCAAATGGACGGTGCGCGGATACTCAGATGCATATCATTGGACATCATTGCACCGCCAGTTTTCGTTAGTTCACCGGAAACGGCCCAATTACTACTACCGAGCATTGGTGAGACGTCGCGATTTAACGATTTTGATACCTGAATATTGTCATTCCATTTCAACAAATCAGCCGAAGGAATTTCGGGCGCAACATAAGGAGAAGCATCTTCCTGTAATGGCGCATCCCAAGGTGTTTTTTTGGTAAGTAAGAACTTAGCAATATCTGGATGCATGGATTGTTCAATCAAATGACGGTTCCATTCATAGGACCCATCCGCATGTTGCAGAGTAAAAAACATTGAATAAATGACAAGATAAATATCTTCAACTTGCCAATCTTGTGGCTCTGCACCCAAAATCCAATATTCAAATGGCTTTGACCCCAAATCATCAAGCCCCGAATTAACCCCGTCCACATACCGGTCGAGAATTAATTTGTTTTCAGCTGACAGCATATTTATCGCCGTCGTCGCGCGACTACGAAAGCGATGAATTCTATTTCCCATATCCGAATTTAACGCCACAGAACCAAAAAGTTCTGATAATTCCCCGGCAGGCATACGGCGGGCCAAATCCATTTGAAAGAACCGTTCTTGTGCATGTAGGTATCCTGTCGTAAAGGCTAGATCATTTCTGTCGCTTGCTGTTAGAGTGGCGTTGCCGTTCTCATCACGTTCCAAAATAACTTTATCATTTAAGCTGGCAATTTCAATTGAACCATCAAGGGTGGGTAAACTTGCCCGAAAACCACTATAAATTATTAAAACACCCACTACGGTAATTAAACAAAGTACGACAGCCAATCGGCCTAACCATTTTTTCATATCTGACCTTTTTATATTCCGTTTGAATGCCACTTTATTAATTTAGAGCGCAGATAGCAAAAACAAAATGGGCCAGACAATTTAATGTCTGGCCCATTTGGAAAATTTTATTTTATTAAAGCTTACTCGCCCGGATGATAAGTACGCTCTGCAACCGCTTCAACATCTTCACGGTAGAAATTAACATCACGGAATTGGCCTTTTGCATACATTTCAAGTTGGTCATCAAAATGTGGGGTACCCGGAATATTATTCAAACCGCCGGCAGTTAAGGCTTTTGCTTTTAGCTTATCGCCAAATTCAACCGATGCAATGAAGCTGTTACCACCTGTGGCATACATTTTCTTAGTGCCGTATTGACGTGAACCAACTGAACCCAGCGCACCCCAACGACCGGAAGACATGCCAACAGGGAAGCTTGGTTTATTATCATCAAATTTTTGTACAACATCGCCGCTCACACGTTGCATGCGGTTAATTTCACCAAAGGCAATTTTCCATGTGCCGTAATCAGCAGTCATTTTTGCAACTGCATCTGTAAGTGCGGTTATATGTTGCTCAGCTGTTACCTCATCACGCAGAAAGTCATATACATTATATGGATCATGACGACGTGGAATTGTTTTCCAAATCTCATTACCATAGAATGTAGCAAGTGATGTGGCTTCTGAAGCTTCACCGGAACGGAAATCCCATGAACCAAGAAGTGCTACTTGATCCGCAAGTGCTGCTTTAATATCCGCTGGTGCCGCAGCATGTGCCGCCACAAGATCAGGGATAATTTGCGCAAATGTCGGAAGGTAACTATCGTAACCTGCTTCAATTAGTTTATCGATATCAAAATCATTGATATTTGGATAAATACGAAGGTAATGATCACCACGTGGATTTTCAAAGTTCACTGCCATATAGCTCGGATAGTCTTCTTGCTTCGGGCTATGTTCTGGACCAGAAAGTGAGAAAGGCCAGTTATTGGTATTGGCAATCCAACCTGAACCTGGGTTCAAAGATGTAATGGATTCTTCAACCGTGTGAAGTCCTTTCCAATCTGTCGCTGGATTGCTGCCATCAACCGGATGGTTCCAATCAAAACTCTGATCACGGATCGGATGGAAATTACCATGGAAATAGGCAATGTTACCGTCCGCATCTGCATATACCGTATTATTGGTTGAGTTTGATTTAAGTCTCATCATCTCATGAAATTCTTCATAAGAATTTGTTTTGCTTCTTGTATAAGATTGCGTTAGCGCCGTAAGCGGCACATTCATCATCGCCATAGTGACCCATTTGCCGTCTTCTTCACGAATTACCGGACCATGATGGCTATGATAAACGGTGAAGTCTTTTGACGCCATACCGCCGTCGGTTTTATAATCAATTGTCACAATTGACTCTTCAAGAACTTTTTCTTCATCACCATGTTTATAATATTTAACGCCGTCTCTTTCGGTGATCGTTTCAAGATATTCGTCACGAACATCAGAACGACCTGATGTGTGCATCCAACCGTTCTTTTCGTTAAACCCTTGATAGATAAAGAACTGACCCCATGTAATCGCGCCGTAAGCATTAAGGCCTTCTTCACTAACCATTTGAGCTTCTTCACGGAAGTAATGTGATGTATGGGGATTGATATAAAGTAGTGCTTTACCGTTGACGGTTTTTGAAGGGGCGATCGCCATACCGTTTGAACCAATTGGCTCAAGGTCAAGATCACGCGGTGCTTCTGCCATTTTCTTCACTTCTAAATTACCATAAAAGTTTTCAAGCTGGTTAATTGAAACCTGTTCAATATCGCCGCCAATACTTCCTTCTGAGAAAGATAGCGCCATCCAAGGTTCAAAATGTGTGATCACCCGTGGTTTTGTTTGTGGGTTCTTATATAGATAATAATTAAGACCGTCCGCATAGGC
>JABIPV010000393.1 GCA_018699075.1 Kordiimonadaceae bacterium
AGGCTTTAAAAAGTGGTCACACCCATTATTCGCCGCTGTCCGGTGAATATGACCTTCGCACGGCAATAGCAGAGCATGCATCATCGTTATATCAGGGCGGTGTTGCTGCGGAAAATGTCGTTGTTTGCACGGGCGCACAGGGCGCGTTATTTGCCACCTTTTTGTGTTTAACGGAAGCGGGTGACGAAGTGATCGTGCTTGAACCCTGCTACGCGCCGTATCCTGCGGTTGTGACGGCGGGGGGTGCCACTATGGTCACCGTAACCCTAGATAAAGAAACCGGCTATCCGCTTGATTTAGATAAAATTAAAGCGGCGGCTACCCCGAAAACCAAAGCGATTTTGGTTAATTCACCCGGTAATCCGTCGGGGGCTGTGTTTGATCAGGGTGCCTTTAATCAGTTGGCGCTTTTTTGTCAGGAAAATTCAATTTGGCTTGTGTCTGATGAAGTATATTGGTCGCTGTGTTTTGAAGGGAAACATACCTCGCCCTATATTAGGACAGAGTGCCGAGAAACGATGATTGTTATTAATAGCTTATCAAAATCACATGCCATGACGGGGTGGCGGATAGGCTGGGCAATAGGTCCTGAACAATTTATCAAATCAATGACAGATTTGGGTCAAGCTTTGCATTTTGGCATAAATCAGTTCGTGCAAAAGGCGGCGATTGTTGCCTTAAAAGATAGCGCGACCACTGATAATTTTAAAGAGCTGTTTCGAAAAAGACGTGATGCGCTCTCGAACGGACTTCGAAAAAGCAATCACCTTGAATTTGCGGTTCCAAAAGGCGGCATGTTTGTCCTATTGGATATATCAAGCACCGGACTAAACGGAAAAGAATTTTCAGAACAACTTCTGGAAGAAGAAAAAGTTGCCGTTGTGCCGGGATTTGGCTTTGGGCCGTCGGTTGAAAACACCGTTAGAATAGGTTTTTTATGTGAAGAGGCGCGCTTGGAAGCGGCGGCAAAAAGAATTGTCAGTTTTACAGAAAGAAAAGTTGCAGAAACGGTTTAAGGTAAAGGGTCTAATGATGAATAAAATTGGCTTTGCTTTCCTAATAATGGCGATGATTGGTTATTGTTCATCCGCAATTGCACAAGAAACCAAGCGCCCTCAGAATATTTTATTCATTGCTGTTGATGACCTGCGTCCTGAACTGGGGGCGTTTGGCGCACAGCATATGATCACGCCCAATATTGATAAATTGGCGGGGCAGGGGTTTAGTTTTACAAATCATTTTGTTCACGCGCCCACCTGCGGGGCATCGCGGTTTTCATTGCTGACGGGGCGTATTGCCACCAATTTGAAACATGTATCGAACGAAGCGCTACGAACCGAAATCGGTGATAGTCCAAATAATGATTTTATCACCTTTCCCCGTTATTTTAGGGAAAATGGCTATACCACTGTTGCGCTTGGGAAAATTGGTCATTATCCCGGTGGCACGGTGGCGCCATATACTGGGATAAATCCAAATCCGCGTCCCGAAATTCCCGGTGCGTGGGATATTTCAAAGGCGCCTACAGCACAGTGGGGCACGGAACAAAATGGTTTCTTTGGTTATGCCGACGGCACAAACCGCAATGATTTGATGAAAAACACCCCGCCATTTGAAGCGGGTGACGTGGATGATATGGGATATCCTGATGGTCACACGGCGGCAATGGCAGTTGATCAAATTGAAAGTTTAAGCGGGCAAGACAAACCATTTTTACTGGCGGTTGGTTTTTATAAACCGCATTTGCCTTTTACTGCGCCAAAGAAATATTGGGATATGTATAACCGTGCAGATATCCCCCTTTCCCCCAATCCAAGCGTACCAAAAGGCGTCAGTGAAAAAAATACGCTGCATAATAGCGGCGAATTTAACCAGTATAAGCTGGGTAAAGAAACGGCGGCGATCGGCAAACCCTTAAGTGATGATTACGCCCGTGAACTGCGCCATGCATATGTGGCGGCAGTTAGTTATATTGATGCGCAAATTGGTAAAGTGCTCAGCGCGCTTGAAAAGAGCGGACAGGCGGATAATACGGTGGTGGTTTTATGGGGGGATCATGGTTGGCACCTAGGTGATCAAACAATTTGGGGCAAACACAGTCTTTATGAGCGCGCGTTAAAAAGCCCGCTGATCATCAGACTGCCGCAGACTGAAGGCGGTGTGATTAAAAATCAGATCGTCGAAACCGTTGATATATATCCTACACTGATTGAACTAACGGGTTTAAGGGGGCCGGGTAAACTCTCCGGTCAAAGCCTGACAGGTGCAATGGAAAATGCAGAACCATCACCGCGCGTTGCGCGAAGTTTTTGGCAAAATAGTGTGACATTAAGAAATGATAAATACCGCATCATTGTCCACGGAGAAAATTTTCCCGATGATGTGGAGCTTTACGATCATCAAAAAGACGTGAACGAAACTGAGAATGTGATTAATCAAAATCTGGGTGAGGCGATGCCGCTTTTTAAGCAGGCGTTGGAGTTGATGTTGGAGAAGTAAATAAACACCCTTTCTACAATCTCCGTCATTCCGGCGAAGGCCGGAATCCAGTCCCAGAGAGAGGAGACCCTCGCAGAGGGACTGATTTGATTGAGTGTTGCGTCCCCACAGACCTACATAATAAATACTCCAACCTTGGCACGTGGAAATCCTATCTAACGGGAAGCTTCTGAAAATCGGAACCCAAGTTGATATCGATCAAAGGGGTCAGATACATTTGATTTCCAAAAAAGAAAAAAGACTTTTATAAATAATATATAACTATCACTCGCCACGCTCTCTTTAGTCTCGCCTCAAGCGCCGGCGCTTGCGCTTAGGCTAACGGCACCTTCAAACCGTATGCTTATGCCTCGTTGGGTTCCGATATTCGAAAGATACGCTCTTGATAGGTTTATCACGTGCCTGGGTTTGGATTATTTATTACTCAGGCCTGAGTAATTTATTGGAGCATAATTTTGGACGGGGGATGGAGGGAGAGTACTCCCCTCACTTCCGATCATTATCCAAACTGTATAGGGTCGCCTTTTTTATCGAAGGCTAGGAAGTTGGATAGATTGCCTCCTTGTTCTACAGTTTGAGCCATCATTTCTAGTGACGGTGTTGCTTCTTCAGAGGTCGGCATAATGCCATTTCTACCGGAAAGACAGGCCACGAGTACAATTTGCCAATCTAGTTTCATTTCCTCAGATTCTTTTACTAAATCACCAAAGCTGCCGAGTTGATCCAATGTTTTGTCAACACACATAACGGGTTCTAATTCGCCGCCTTGACCAGAATGGAAGTTAATTGCTTCTTGCTCTTTATGGTCTTTTGGTAGGGATGCTTTTAAAAAAACGAATAATATACGTTGGGGCTGCGCCTGCTGATTTGCGGCGGCTAGCAGAGATGGGTAATCGGTGATATTAATTTGGATATTCCTTTTAGTTTGGTAAAATTATATTAGAAGAAAACAGTGCCTGATTGTGCTAGATCGCTCGTTTATATTCAAGGTAAATAACTTATGCGCATTGAATTAAATATACGGTCTTCTGATACTTTCAAGTTTATATGTGTTAGACGGTAGTAATGAAACAAAAAAGGGTCATTAGATGAGCTTAAGTGAAGGTGCCAAAAAAAGAAAAGCGAAAAAAGCGGTTAAGGGAATTAAATCCAAACCCACGGCAGCACAGGCACGCGCAAGGTTAAAAGCCAGTAAAATACCAAAATCCAAACTAAGCGAACATGGCGGCAGGGCGCACCGCAGGCGAAATGGTTAAGCAGACGTGTGTAATTTTAAGACCAAAATAGTAAAAGCACCAACCTAGACACAATAAAACCCTACCCCAAAATTCCCCCAGATACACCTGTATAAAAATAAGATTATATTAAGTGTTGAGTTTTCTAACAAAATCCCGCCTAATAAGCGGGTTAGAAGTTTAGGGTAAAAAATGCTTTTAAACTTCGTAAGAAATATATAGCAGAGAAGGTAACGTAATGGGATCAAGAGCAACACGACCAAACAATGCCGATGAAAAAATGATCGCGGCGATTGAACGCGGTGATCAAGGTATGTTTAAGGATCGCAAACCACCTAAAGGCACGGATAAGAAGCTGATTAAAGAAAAAGAAGCAAGATCACAAAAAGCGCGTAATAAAGTCGAAAGATTAAAAGCGCTCAGGTTGGCGGCTGAAAAAGAAGGCAAGAAGAAAAAAAAGTAACCTAATCGCCTAATGCCCGGCTTTAATTGCGCCTATTGGCCCGATTAGGAGCGCAATTGTACCCTCATAAGAAATGCCGCATCATTATCCGCACTCATTACACTATAAAGTTATAAAAAGAGACTAAAATTATTAGTCGGATATCAATTCGCAAGCAAGCTTTAGGGAAAATGTTATGGCTGAGAAAAATTGGTGGAATTTAGATAAACTTGAGCAAATGGTAGAATGTTATTGCTTGGCTTATAGGAATCCAAAGTTGGAACCGCTCAAGATTTCGAAGATTTATTATTTGGAAAATAAATGGAATGAACAATGGCCAAATGCTGATAGTGCCGGCGTTTATGCTATTTTCGGAAAGTCTGGATTGCTTTATATTGGTAAGGCTTCGTTAAAAAATTCAATTGGAAACCGTCTTGCTGACTATTTTGAACAAGGTAACGACGGCAATAATTTTGCCAAGAAAAAGCATAATTGGTCAGACGACCCAACATATTTTGTTACCATTGCGACGCGGCTTAGTTGGGAAGCGCCTGCGCTCGAAGAATTTTTAATCCTGCAAGCAAAACCCGTTGATAATACAATCGGGAATAAATAAAAACTAAGACTAAGCCATGCCTCTGTAAGAATTATCTTTGTAACCTTTTTCTAGGTTACGGCATCTAAAAGGGGAACGGTAAAAAAACCATTAAATTTAACTATCTTTGAACAAATCGTATCAAGCAATTAGCTCTTCCAATTATCGTTTTATGTGTTTAGATAAAATTTATATGGAATGAGCTGATTTTTAACGGGAAAAAAATTGGCCAATATCAATAATATTTTACTTGTAGAAGATGATGAAGATTTACGAGAAAACCTTGCTCTACAACTTTCACTATGCGGAGAATTTGAAACGACTATTTGCGTTGATGGAATAGGGGGGTTGAATGCGGTGAAGGAAGATCGATTTGATCTCATCATCTTGGATGTTGGATTGCCAGATTTAGATGGCCGAGAAGTTTGCCGCATGATGAGAAAGAAGGGTGTGGTAGAACCGATTATTATGCTGACGGCTGAAACATCAGAAGGTGATACTATTTTAGGGCTTAATTCTGGCGCTAATGATTATATTACGAAACCGTTCAAATTTACTGTATTAGAAACAAGAATAAGAGCGCAATTGAGGCATCAAGCAACCAAGGACCTCTTTTTCACCGGATGAGAGGGACTTTCCAATCTCGGAATGATTTGCGACCATTGCTGAAGTGACAGGTGTGTGGCACGGGATGAGTTAATTTGTTGTTCTGGCACATTGCCTCTTGCGAATATCTTTCTCTCCACTAAACTCTCCCTCAACACAAACCACCTAAATAAACGGATTCCGTATGCCTTCCACTGTTGCGACCTCTATTCTTAAAAACACATTCGGTTTCGACGATTTTCGCGGTAAGCAGCTTGAGATTATTGAGCTGATTTCTTCGGGCAAAAACGTGCTGACGGTTATGCCTACGGGCGCGGGTAAGTCGCTTTGTTTTCAGGTGCCGGGGTTAATGATGGAGGGGTTGACGATTGTGGTTTCTCCGCTGATATCATTGATGCAAAATCAGGTTGATGCGCTGAAAATACTTGGGATTGAGGCGGAGACGCTTAATTCTACTGTATCTGCCGAGGATAATGCGCGAATTTGGCAGATGGTACATTCTGGGGAGTTAAAGTTTCTTTATGTGTCGCCGGAAAAACTTGTTACGGATCAAATGCTGGATGTGGTCGATGATCTTGATGTCTGTTTATTTGCCATAGATGAGGCCCACTGTGTTTCCCAGTGGGGGGCAGCATTTAGACCGGAATATGAAGGACTGTCGCTGCTTCATACGCGTTATCCAAAAGTACCGATCATTGCCCTTACCGCCACGGCGGACCAAGGCACACGGGAACAAATATGCGAGAAGATTTTTTCCGGTGATGTAGCGACATATTTAACCGGATTTGATCGCCCGAATATCACCCTTAATGTGGAAATTAAAAATGGTTGGAAGCAGCAGCTTCTTCGGTTTTTAAAAGATCGTCCGCCGGAAAACGGGATCGTATATTGCCTGTCCCGTAAAAAGACCGAGGAAGCGACGCGGGCGCTGTGTGATAAAGGCTATAACGCGCTTTCTTATCATGCGGGTATGGCGGGGGATGTGCGGGAAGAAAACCTCAACCGTTTTATGACCGAAGATGATTTGATCATGGTGGCGACGATTGCGTTCGGGATGGGGATTGATAAGCCGGATATAAGGTTTGTGTTTCATACGGACCTGCCATCATCGCCGGAAGCATATTATCAGGAAATTGGCCGTGCGGGGCGAGACGGGGCGCCAGCGGTGGCCCATATGCTGTATGGGATGGATGATATCCGCATGCGACGTATGTTCATTGATAATGAACGGGCGGATGAGATGCACAAACGCCGCAGCCATCAACGGCTTAATTCATTGCTTGCTTATTGTGAGGCGCCCGTCTGTCGGCGCGTGTCGCTGTTAAATTATTTTGGTGATGAAATGAATTATCAAAATTGTGGTAATTGTGACCTTTGTGCAAACCCGAGAAAAACCATTCCGGCAACGCAGGCAGGACAGAAATTTATATCGGCGATATACCGCACCGGACAGAGTTTTGGTGTCGGGCATATTGTTGATATCCTTACTGGGAAAATGACGGACCGGGTCAGTGGCCTTAATCATGATATGTTGCCGACATATGGCGTGGGTAAGGAATATGGAATAAATGAATGGAAAAGTTTGGCGCGGCAACTTATGGCGCGAGGGTTTGTGGTTGTCGATATGGAATATGGTAGTTTGAAAATTACTGATACGGGGTTTTTGCTTCTTAAAGGCCAAGAAAATTTTGATTATTGTCCCGATGTGGTGATTAAGAAATCGTCATCATCTTCTCCAAAAGGGGGCAGAGGGGGAAGTGCTAAGAAGGCGGTGGCCGCGCTGCCCGATGAAGCGCAGGATTTATTTCATAAACTTAAAGTATACCGCAAAGAAATCGCCGATGAGAGATCAGTTCCGGCTTATATTATTTTTTCCGATAAAAGCCTGATCGATATGGCGGTGAAGAAGCCAGTTGATATTGATCAGTTCGCGGATATATACGGGGTCGGCGCGGGCAAGCAGAAAGAATTTGGCCCGCGGTTTGTAGAATTTATTGCGGGTAATTAGTTTTCTTTAAAAAGGAAAAGGATGACGAAATATTTATACTCTATTATGGTTTTTGTTTTGTTGATGATTAGTGAAGTGAATGCGCAAGAACAACCGAGTGAGACTGTCATTTATAAAACCATTGGAGATGTTACTTTATCGTTGCATATTTTTAATCCTGAGGGACATTCCCGCGAACATTCCACGCCGGCGATCGTTTTTTTTCATGGTGGTGGCTGGAATGGTGGTTCGCCATCGCAATTTTATCCGCAGAGTGCTTATCTTGCCTCACGTGGGATGGTGGCAATCAATGTAGAGTACAGACTTAAGGATGATCATGGCACCAGTCCGGCTGAAAGTGTCAAAGATGCAAAATCCGCCATGCGGTGGGTGAGACGTCATGCGGTGGAATTAGGGATTAATCCAAATATGATCGCGGCGGGTGGCGGTTCCGCGGGTGGGCATCTTGCTGCGGCGTCTGCTACCCTTAAAGACTTTAATGAAATCAGCGATGATTTGAGCATCAGTGCCCGGCCAGAAGCGCTGGTTTTATTTAATCCGGTTTATGATAATGGTCCCGGGGGGTATGGTCATGAACGGGTTGCTGAATATTGGCAGGATTTTTCGCCGCTTCATAATTTAACTGAAAATACGCCACCGACAATTACATTCTTCGGAACGGCGGATGAATTGGTGCCGGTGGCTACTGCACAGGCTTTTAAATCGGCGATGAGTAAGCTTGGTGTGCGCTCGGACCTTCATTTATACGAAGATCAGCCGCACGGATTCTTTAATCAGGCAAAATATACTGAAACGGTGCGGGAAATGGACAAGTTTTTATCATCGCTCGGTTTTATATCTGGCGCGCCGACATTGTAGAATTGTTGTTTTATTTGGTCCAGTTGATAGGGTAATTTAAATTTTGGGAGACTCTTTTTGAAACGCACTATTTTCAGTTACGCACTTATAAGCGTTTTTATTCTTTCTATCAGTTCTGCGGTGGCACAGCAAAAACCTAATATCGTTTTACTGATCTCCGATGATCATGCTTGGAATGATTATGGCTTTATGGGTCATCCCCATGTGGAAACACCGAGGATTGATGATCTAGCAGCAAAAGGCGTGGTTTTTCGCCGTGGATATGTGCCAACGGGATTATGCCGCCCTTCATTGATGACGCTCGCCACCGGCCAGTATGCCAGCAACCATAGCATCATTGGCAATGACCCGAACCCGAATACCGATGCGCGGCGTGCTGAGATGATTTCTCAGCTTGATAAATTTGACACTTTGCCGAAACTGCTGGCTGAACAAGGATATCTTTCCCATCAAAGCGGAAAATGGTGGGAAGGTAGTTATCAGTATGGCGGCTTTACCCATGGCATGACCCGTGGGTTCCCGGAACCAGAAGGTCGTCACGGTGATGATGGACTTGTTATTGGTCGCGAAGGCTTAACACCGGTTACGGATTTTATTGATATGGCAGTGGGCGAAGAAAAGCCCTTCTTCCTTTGGTATGCGCCGTTTCTACCCCATAGGCCGCATACGCCGCCCCGAAGGTTACTTAATAAATATCTGGATAAGGGACTTGAGTTTCGCATTGCTAGATATTACGCCATGATCGAATGGTTTGATGAAACCAACGGCGCAATTGTTGATTATATAGATGATAAAGGACTAACGGATAATACTTTGTTTGTCTATGTTTCTGATAATGGCTGGATACAAAGTGTGGGTAAAGATGATTTTGCTCCCCGTTCCAAATTAACCGCTTTTGAAGGTGGTGTTCGCACACCGATCTTTTTTACTTGGGGTGATAAATTTAAAACATCCGATAGGCCGGAACTTGTCAGTAGTATTGATCTATTCCCGACGATACTCGCGGCGGCCGGGGCGCGTATTCCTGAAAATATTCCAGGATTAAATTTACTTCCTAATCTTGAAGTAGGATCGAAAATCCCGCGGCAGGCCATATTTGGCGAAAGTTTTGCCCATGACGTACTTGATTTTGAAAACCCACATAAAACATTGATTTATCGTTGGGTGATTGAAGATAAATGGAAGTTATTACTCACCTATGATGGCATTATTAGTACATTTTCAGATGTCATTACACGGGAAGAAAAGCGACCACAGCTTTATGACCTAAGCGCGGACCCGCATGAGACTAAAAATCGGGCAGCGGAAAATCCGGATATTGTCGCGAAAATGGCTGGTCAAATTAACGACTGGTATTCGGTTGATCAGGTGAAGGCATTAACAGTTTGGGAATGATAAATTCGAGGGTGAATTTATGCAGTCCAGTTGATTTGGGTTAAGCCAACGAACTTGGCCATACGTTCAAGTTCTTCTCCTAGTTTTTTGCGCCGTGTATCGTTCCATTTTACATCTGATTCTTGCCAGAAGTTGATTACGTTTAAATGGCCCTTTTTGCGGTCGGCTTTGAGTTCTATGCGACCGATGAATTTGTCACCTTCAAGTAATGGATAGACGTAATAGCCCCACTGGCGTTTTGCGGCGGGAACGAATATTTCGATTTTATAATCAAAAGCAAAAAGTTTCTTCAATCGTATTCTGTCGCGAATGGCGGGATCGAATGGGTTTATAATCCGAAGGCGGGATGTTGGGTTACTGATTTTTTCGAGCCGATGTTCGATGTCCAGAGGCGCGTATGCTTTGTTCCATTCCCCGTCTATGGATTGCCATTCTATTTGTGTAAGCTTGGTGCCCTGGGCCCAGCGTTGCACTTCTTTTAAGGTGGTTGCGTCCCAAAATTTTTGAATGTCTTTTGAGTTGCCAAAACTTAAACGCTCTATAGCTGATGAGCAGAGCCAATTGATTTGATCTGCGTCGTTTATATTTTGTGTTCTGAGATGATCAGGGATGACGCGGTGGGCGAGGTCATAATATTTACCGAACTTTTCACGGTGCGAAGTGGCAAGTTCGCCTGCGTACCACATATAATCAAGGGCTAGTTTATGAGGTGGTCGGTACCACATTTTCTTATTGTCTTTTGTTTTGGTCCCAAACGCTTTGGTGGAAAGCGCGCCTTCATTTTCGATGCGGGATTTAATTTCCGGCATATCGGCGTGGCTGAGCATTTCCTGATAGCGCTTTGATTTATCGAGCCAGTTTTTAAGACGGGTAAACTGACGCGTCCAATTGGGGTAAAAATCCATCGGAATAACGCTGGCATCATGGGTGAAGTGTTCGAATATGTGTTCTTTGGCGCTTAAAAGCTCATCCAGCATCGGTTCTCGGTAATTCTGGTTACGGCTCCAGAGAATGTGATGATGGGCGCGGCTGACGTTCTGTATGGTGTCCAGTTGAACAAAGCCGAGGTCTTTTATGGTTTTTACCAATTTTAGAGGGCCAGTTGGTGTTTTGGCAAGGCCTGTTGTGTTGAGCCAGAGTTTTCGCATCTGTTTATTGTTTATTTTTAAAGCCATGCTATGTGGTTTTTCTTTTTTTATTAAAAATAAACCAGCTGATCCATAAAATGCTTGAAAGGAATGCCCAGGCAATCACGGCGGGCGTGGGGTCATTAAGGGAACTAAGTGATCCTGCATAGGCGGCAAGTACGCAGTAAGGCATGATACTTAAGGACCACGCACAGATAAATTTTAAATATGGCATTTTGGTCATGCCGGCGATCACGGTGGTTACTTCTGGTAACACGGGAGCCGCGCGGGAAATTAGGATCATAACAAAGCCATGTTGATTGAAGCTTGTTATTACTTCTGCGCGCTCATTCGGTGCTTTCATGATGTAATTAAGAATTTTATCGCCAAATATATTGCCGAGCAAGTATCCCGATGACCCTGCAATCATTAATCCTGTGATCGCTGCTGCTGCACCATATGGATAGCCCATAAAATGCCCCGCTAGAATTATGGTGGCAAGGGTGGGGATGGAAATGAATAGGTCAATGAACATCAGGAGTATCACAAACCCCGCTAAATAAAGTGGAGAAATTCTCCTGATTTGATTAAACCAAAGCTCTATTTTTTCAACACTAATTATGCCCGTCAATTGAATAAGGATAAAAGTTGAGGCGGAACAAAGACCGATGATTAAGATGACTTTAAACAGTGATTTCATAAGCCGACCATAAAGCACAGACCGGCTTATAGTAAATAGATTAATTGATAATAATGCCGTTCATATCTTCAAACTTACCCATAAAGCCCCAACCGCCAAAATTTTCTTTCACGGCGAAATAAATATCATTGTTTCCAGATTTTAATGGCAGATAAACATCATCAAATAATCCAATAGAACCGAGGTGACGATAATCGCGGGATTGATAAAGATGAGTACCGCCGGAAATAGGATTACCGTTCATGTAAACAATGGCATCATCGCTATAACCAAAGGAGAATTTTTTAAGTTGATCGCGGTCAGAATTCACTGTCATGCGCACAAGCACACTATTATGTCCTTCGGTTCTATCGCGGTGGCGAGATAAATTTAGGGCACCCATCGTTTCAATTTCTTGTGTTATCCATGATCCAGTATAATCATTTGGATTTGTATTATCGTCGGCAAGGAGTTCTGAAATGCTGAATTTTTGAATCAGGCCGTCGACTTGTTTTTTTTCTGGAAGGGCTGTTCCTTTAAGAGGCGGGTTGTCAATTTTCTGATAAGAGAAATTAGCATAAAAAGTAGGCGCTAAATTTGTTGAGACACCGATGGTTCCTGCGCCTAGGTCCGCTTTTAAATCTTTTATAAACAGGACAGGATCTTCGCTATCCACATATATTTCTGCTTGATCGCCCGATGAAATGACTTTTATATGCACCCATTTATCATATGTATGGTCAAGTGTTACCGTATAGCCGGGGCCAAAATAAAGCTGCCAGCCTGTGTCTCCTTTTATGGAGGGTGTATATTGGGTGCCGTCCTCTTTGCCGCTTAAATGGGGACGGATATAAAAATTTTCGTAAGACCCGTCTTTTTGTCTGCGCCAATTAACACCAGAAAAACCACGTGTGTCGTCAGGAAAGAGCATGTCAAATTCGATGATGCCATCTATAAAGTTGGCATCCGGCAGATAAGCTCCACCTTGTGGGGCATAGAGTGCCTGCTGACCTTTGTAATGAACTATTGTGGTGTTGGGGCCAGTGATCGTCCAGCGCGGATCATCAAAAGCAATGGTTTCTCCAAAGCTTAGTGAAGGTGTAAATAATAAAAGTAGGGCTAAAATATAATGGCGCATGACTAATCCTCAAAATATGAATGTTTTCTATGTTGAAGATAGCGAAGTTAATTTATACAGGATTGGAAAAAACGGACTCTTCTTGGCGTAATGTCATTAATTGGTTTGGGGCCATTTTTGCGAATTGATTGAATTCTTTGATAAGGTGTGCTTGATCGAAATACCCGAAGTTAGCCGCTAGATCAGACCAGTCTATGACCTTGCTTTTGTCCGCATGTTCCAATGTTTTTAAGAAACGGATGTTTCGACTGAAAGCCTTAGGTGTCATGCCGATCATGTTCCGTACCGTGCGTCTTAATTGCCTGTCTGAAACGTTGAGGTGTTTAGAGAGTTTCTTCTGACTAACAGTCCCACCACAGCGGCGAATAATTTCAATTGCGCAAACTCCATATTCAGAGGCATGGTGATTGAACATATTGGCCGCAGCAAATGACTTTAGGGTTCTATAAAGGGAGCTGATGATCTGGACGTTTGATAAATCACTATTAAATAAAGAAAGTAGTTGATCATTTAATGTGGTTGAGATGAGCGATAGATCGATAATATGATCTGTAATGTCTTGCGCTGAAATATTCAAAAAATAAACTAACCATTCAGCTTTAATTCGCGCGGCGATCATTGTATGTCCAGGTATAAGTTTAAAGTCGCAAGGCTTTGTTATAGGTCCAGATAATTCAACCTTTTCGCCATATATATTTCCGAGTGCGTCACGGTAGCGTGATAAAATAATATTTACGGTGGGTTCTGGTACTAAAAGGTGATTACCGCCAATTGGTACAGATAATGGAGTATCCTGTATCCAAAGGGCATCAATCATAAAATCAGGTTTTGGTGTCTGAAATTCATGATAGCCGCTCATGCTATAATTTTTGGTGATCTTTGTGCTCATGTTTTAAAGATTACTTTATTCAACCCGGTCTCGCAAGTTTCAAGCTTTTGACAATCGTCATGGATGATATATATTTGATAAAAAAGGGATGTTTGCAATGAATAATAAATCTAAAACATGTTTGGCTTTACTGATGGTTATGGGGCTTTCTGCTTGTGACGCTACCGAACAAATGACGCAAGACACCAACTGGGATTATTATCATGGGGACCCAGCAGGGACACATTATTCAGAACTTGATCAAATAAATTTATCGAACGTGGGTGAGCTTGAAATTGCCTGGACCTATGATACGGACCCTGGATTTTGGAAAGAAGGCGACGCCCAGACCGATATGTATACCAATCCGTTAATTATTGATGGACGGTTATATAGTGTATCACCGATGGGTAAGCTTGTTTGTCTTGATGCGGCGAGCGGTGAAGAACATTGGGTCTATGATCCTATTGCCGATGAAGAAGTGAAATTAAGGCAACGGTTACGTGGTATTTCTTACTGGAGTGACGGAGAAAGTGACCGAATTCTGTTGCCTAGCGGCAAATATTTAATTTCTATTGATATGGCGACGGGATTGCCTGATCTTGCTTTTGGAGATCAAGGGCGTGTTGACTTACGCGAAGGTCTGGGTAGGGATTTTGGCAGTATATCAATATCCACTGTCACACCGGGGGCTGTTTTTAAAGACATGATCATTATGGGCAGTACAGGATTGGTTCCTGGTGATGTTAGGGCCTATGATGTGCGTTCAGGTGAGATTAAATGGTCATTCCATACCATTCCACATCCGGGTGAGTTTGGCTATGAGACATGGCCAGAAGATGCGTGGACGAAATCATTAGGTGCAAATGTATGGGCTGGACTAACCATTGATGTTGAACGGGGAATAGTATTCCTTCCCACGGCGTCAGCAGGGATGAGTGATAAAGATTTTTATGGGGCTGATCGCCCAGGAGATAATTTGTTTGGGTCATCCCTTGTCGCCTTAAATGCAAATACGGGAGAGCGTATATGGCACTTTCAAATGGTTAAACATGATTTGTGGGACCGGGATTTGCCGACCCATCCTACTTTGGTTACTGTTGAGCGTGATGGCAAAAAAATAGACGCCGTGGCGCAGCCCACCAAAGCAGGATGGCTTTATGTATTTGACCGTGAAACGGGTGAGCCTTTGTTTGAAATGGAAGAGCGTGAAGTTTGGCCTTCAGATGTGCCGGGTGAAGTGGCCGCAAAAACACAAATTTTCCCCCTTAAACCTGATGCATTTGCCCGTCAGGGACTTACAGAAGATATTTTAACCAACCGTACACCAGAATCAGCTAAGGCGGCGCGGGAGCATTTGGCAAACGTTTCAAGTAGAGGGGAATATGATCCTCCAAGCCTGAAGGGGGCAATGATACTCCCTGGTCTTGATGGTGCTGCGGAGTGGGGCGGTGCAGCTTATGATCCAGAAACAGGGCTGATCTATATTAATTCTAATGAGATGGCGTGGACTTTGAAATTAATTCCCCGTGTGCCTGCCCTAAGCGGCAATAGCGGAAAAGCCCTTTATGTAAATAACTGTGTGGTTTGCCATCTTGAAAACATGGAAGGAATTCCGCCGGGATATCCGTCCCTTGTGAATATCGCAGATCGTTTGTCTGAAGATGAAATGAGGTCAGTGATTAGTGGTGGTAACATTCGTATGCCTTCCTTCGGCGATATTGGTGCTGAAAATGTTGATAAAATCATCAATTATTTGCGCACTGGTGAAGAGGGTGAAAGTGATATCGACATAGAAACTGCCGTAAGTACCAACGCCCAGCAAGACGACTATATTTTTGATGGATATGTCAAGTTTCTTGATCCCGATGGATATCCTGCTATTAGCCCGCCTTGGGGGACATTAAATGCCATTGATGTTAGTAGTGGTGAGTTCGCATGGAAAATTCCGTTTGGTGAATATCCTGAGCTTGCAGAGCAAGGAGCGGAGAATACCGGCAGTGAAAATTATGGCGGCGCGGTTGTTACTAAAGGCGGATTACTTTTTATAGGGGCGACAATGTTTGATAATAAGTTCAGAGCTTTTAATAAGAAAACGGGTGATTTGCTTTGGCAAACAACACTTCCTGCTGCAGGACTTGCAACGCCATCAACATATATGTCAGGGGGAGAGCAGTTTGTGGTAATCGGCGCGGGCGGTGGAAAGAACCCAAAATTTGCGCCGGGAAGTACATTAATTGCGTTCAAACTTAAAAATAAGTGATTTAAACGTTAACTTATCCGCAAATATATTGATTACGGCCTTTATCTTTTGCGCCGTATAGTAAATCGTCGGCTTTATTAAGAAGTTTATTTTTGTTAAATTCTTCGCTTGGGATTGTTGACGTCGCACCGATACTAATTGTGATAAATTTATGCGGCGACTTGGGATGCTCAATCTTCATATTGAATATATTATCGCACAGTTTTTTGGACACATGTTCTGCGGCAGTAAGATCAGATTCCGGAAGAATTATGACAAATTCCTCTCCGCCATAGCGTGCCACAAAATCAGCAGGTCTATCTAAACTGCTTTCTAAACATTCTGCAACTTTGGTTAAGGTTTCATCACCTGCACTATGTCCTAAACTATCGTTATATTTTTTGAAGTAATCGATATCGATCAATAGATAAGAAAGCGGTTTTTGTGAACGCCAACACCTGTTCCATTCTTTCTCAAATAGGGTTTCATATTGGCGGCGATTATTAATTCCAGTTAAAATATCTGTATTGGCGAGTAGGTGTAATTGATGTTCTTTCTTTTTTAATTCAAGTTGAGTTTTTACGCGCGCCATTACGATAGCATTGCTAAATGGTTTGGTAACGTAATCTCTTGCTCCAAGTGAAAGTCCTTCCTCTTCTGCAAATTCATCGTGAAATCCTGTAATGAAAATAACGGAAATATGCTGTGTTTCAGGATGACTTTGCAGGCTCGTCATCACTTCGAAGCCGTCTATATCGGGCATGATGATATCGAGGAGTATTAAATCAGGTTTATGCTGTAGGGCTTTTTTTAAGGCCTGCTCACCATTTTTGGCTAAAATTATTCTGGCAACAGGTGACAGTAATTCGGTTAAAATATTTCGATTAGATTTTTCATCATCGACGATTAAAATAGATTGTTCATAATTGGAGAAGTTCATGATGCCAATGCCTCCATTTTATTTTTGACTTCTTCAAGTTTGACAAGGGCATCTTCATATTCCAAGTCACCTGTTAAAGTTTGAAGGATTGACGCATCTTCCTTTATATCGCTATGTGGGAATAATTCTAATAACTCGCGAGAAATATCTTCTGCTATACCATTGTCAGCATTTAAAGCGGTTTCTAATCTATTAATAATTTGCTGAGCTTTTTCGATATCTATTGCTATTTCACTTGATTCAGCGTTCAATTTATTTTGCTCATTAATTATAGGTTTTAATTCGTTTAACACATTGATTAATTCGTTTAAGAAGTCTTTTATTACATCGTTCAAGTCTTGTTTTGGGTCCTGACCCGCCAGATTTTCTAATGTTGCGGCTGAATTGGATAAAGTCTCGGCCCCTATACCCTACGGCCATAATATACTGTTGGCAATTCCAAATATGCTTCTGAAAAATTTAAAAATTCACTGCGTGCAGTAGTTTTACTAGCACTATGAGTAATATCAATTTCTCTTGCTTTCAGCATCTCGAGATGTTC
>JABIPV010000074.1 GCA_018699075.1 Kordiimonadaceae bacterium
ACGATCAATATCTTCCATTTTAAAATCGCACTCTCCTTCGTGAGCGGCAGCAAGTAAATGAAGCACAGTATTTGTAGATCCGCCCATCGCAATATCCAGCGTCATTGCGTTTTCGAATGCTTTAAAGGAAGCGACTGAACGCGGAAGAACACTTTCATCATCATCCTGATAGTATGATTTTGTTATATTCATAATTGTTTTTGCAGCACCTAAAAATAACTGCTTGCGGTCGCTGTGAGTGGCAAGTGCAGAACCATTTCCAGGAAGGGCAAGTCCAAGCGCTTCGGTGAGACAGTTCATGCTATTGGCTGTGAACATACCTGAGCATGATCCACAAGTAGGACAGGCTGCTTGTTCAACTTTTTCTACAGTGGCATCATCCACATTAGGGTCAACCCCCATGACGATCGCATCTACAAGGTCAAGACCGTGATTAATACCTTCTGCTTTCCCGGCTTCCATGGGACCGCCGGAAACAAAGACTGTAGGAATATTTAAGCGTAATGAGGCTGAAAGCATACCTGGTGTGATTTTATCACAGTTTGAAATACAAACCATCGCATCGGCGCAGTGTGCATTGACCATATATTCTACACTATCCGAAATGATTTCACGGCTTGGTAGTGAATAGAGCATGCCGTCATGGCCCATAGCGATGCCATCATCAACGGCGATGGTATTGAATTCTTTGGCAATACCACCGTTTGCTTCGATCTCACGGGCGACCAATTGACCTAGGTCTTTTAGATGCACATGTCCCGGGACAAATTGTGTGAAACTATTGACCACAGCAATGATTGGTTTTCCAAAATCATTATCAGTAACGCCAGTCGCACGCCAAAGCGCACGTGCGCCTGCCATATTGCGGCCATGGGTGGAAGTTTTGGAGCGATAAATGGGCATATTGTCACTTTCTTTGTCGTCTTTAAAAAATTATCTGTAATAAATATCAGTTTTGTGGCATTTGTCGATAAATAAGTGATTTAAAAGAGAAAGGGAGCCACCAATGCGAAGTGATAATAATTCTGGAGTATCAGAAGCTATCTTAAAAGCCATTATAAATGAAAATGAAGGTAATGTGATCGCATATGGTGGTGATGAACTGACGCATAAAACAGAACAAAGGTTTAAAGAGGTTTTTGAAAATGATGGATTAAAATCTTATAATCTTGTGTCCGGCACGGCGGTTAATTCACTGATAGTAGCAACACTTTCCCCAACTTTCGGAGCGATATTCTGTCATAAAAATTCCCATATTAATACCGATGAATGTGGGTCTATTGAATTTCAAACGGGCGGGGCAAAACTTATTCCTTTAGCGGGGATTAATGGGAAAATCACCCCGAGCGAAGTTGAAGGTGCAATAGAAACATTCATCATTGGCGAAGCGCACCATAACCAACCATCAATGCTAAGTATTGCCCAAACGACCGAAGTAGGAACGGTTTATACACCTGAAGAAATAAATGATCTTTCTACACTGCTTAAAAAATATGGTTTGAAACTTCACATGGATGGGGCCCGTTTTGCAAATGCGCTTGATAAAATTGGTTGCTCACCGGCTGAAATGACATGGAAATCGGGTGTGGATGCGCTTTCATTTGGCACAACGAAAAATGGTACACTTGGTGCTGAGGTGGCTATATTTTTTAATGATACAGATGACGGTAGTTTTATTTATCGCCGTATGAGAAGTGGTAATTTGATATCTAAAATGCGATTTATATCCGCACAAATTATGGCTTATTTGGAAAATGATCTTTGGCTGGATAACGCAAAACATTCAAACGCAATGGCGGTAAAACTTTATGATGCTTTGAAGGACAATCAAAATATTGAGTTTTCAATGCCTGTACAGTCAAATATGATGTTTGTAGTTATGGATGAAGTTTTAAAAGATAAGCTGTGGCAAGCAGGGTTTCGCTTTTATTCATATACTGCCGCCGGAAAAATAGAGCATCGATTAGTTACATCCTTCAATACGCAACCAGAAAAAATAGAGCGCTTTATAGAGATTGTAAAAAATCATAGTTAATGTTATAAGTTGTTGATTATGTTTAAAAAAATATCAAATATTTTTCTGATGTTATTCCTGACCTCTTCCATGATGAGCTGTGAAAGCGGGAATGAAGAACGCACAGCAACACTAGAGGATAAATTGGTTGCCAGCTTCTCATCATCAACTGAGGAAAATCGTGAAAGTGTTGCGGCCATTGTGGCTGCTAGTAAAGAAAAAAATTATGCGAAAGCCATGAATGATCTTGCCATATTAGCCTCTACACAAATCAATACTCCAGAACAAAAACAGGCCATCAAGTTTCTGATGACGCAGTTGAGATTTAGTATGGAAGATCAAGACGCTGCCAATTAAATTTAAACTATCTGTTTGAATTGTTTATCACTCTTTTCACTAAATCATTGACATGACACGGTAAAATAACCCAATATCTCTGGGTTAAAGATTATTCTAGGTGGAAAGTTAAATGGATAAAACGACGTCAACATTAATTTGGAAGCTAGTAGTCGCCTCTCTATGTGTGGGTGTTTTACTCAGTTTTTTTGATATTGACCCCGTTGAGCTTATTAATAACGTCCCGGAAACACTCGGTAAAATTATTGATGTGATCATGGATGTAATTAATTGGGCAGGTAAATATGTATTGCTTGGCGCAATTATTGTCATTCCCATCTGGTTTATTTTCAACATCAGAACAATCTTTGGTAAGTTTTTTAAAAAATAAATGATAATGCCTAACTCAAAGGCAATAATTTATCTTCTTTACAAGAATAATTTTAAATTAAACTAAAGGGTAATAATATGTCATCAAATAACACAAGTAACTCATATGGTTGGGTTGCAAAAACATTTCACTGGGGTATGTTTCTCATTATTGTTGGCCAATTTTGGCTAGGTGGTAATTTCAAAGAAGAACAATATGAGGGTATGGG
>JABIPV010000199.1 GCA_018699075.1 Kordiimonadaceae bacterium
AGCAGGTTTAAATGGCATGGGCAGGCCTCTTCCCGGCACAAGCATTTCATTTACCCGCGCTATTATTCTGCAAATTCCACTGGCTTATTTCGCGGGTGAGCGATGGGGTTTGATCGGAATATTCAGCGCAATATGTATTTCTAACATCGTCGCCGCGGCATTCGCTTTTTATATCAACAGACGCATATTAAGCCGACTTTAATCTTTGGCTTTACTTTTCTGCCAATAATCCGGTTTGACAAAACACATTAAAATAGCCGCAATAATGGCTAAGCAAATAAGCGTGATAAAGCCATAAGTATAACTGCCATATTTATCATGGATCATTCCCATAAAGCGCGGGCCACCAGATAATCCAAAACCATATACCATTGTGAAAATAGAAATTTTCTTACCAATTCCCCATGGACCATAACAATGCTTAGTGACAACAGGCACATCTACTACCAAACCACCATGCGCGGTTCCCTTAATGGCTAGACAGATCATCATGGTGATAAAACCTTCAACAGGGAAAAGCAGCAATACCGCAAAACCCAGTAAAATATAAGTAAAGGCGATGCCTTTTGTTGACGTTTTATCATAAAGACGACCAAAACCAACCTTGGCCGCAGCGGCAATTACGGCCATAATTGTCGCACCCGTTCTGACCATATTTATATCAAGTCCCAGGTCTTTGCTCATATACAGTACATAATGTTGAGCAACCCCCATATCTACCATAGCAATCATTGGCAAGCCTATAACGATGAGCCAAAAATTACGCCCCCGTAGGAAATCATTAATTGATACTGCGTCATCTGGTTTGGTTGTCATTTTTAAGGAAGTCGCTTTTTGCGTATTCCCGCCTACTTCTTCTTTTACAGCAAAGATATAAAATGGAAGAGCGAGTACCCAAATCCCTAAACTTAAAATACCAATTGCCTCACGCCAGCCAAATAAATCTTTAAGAAAACCAAATAAAAATGGCGTTGCGGCCCCCGCTAAACTTGTTCCCACTAGCGCTAAACCAAGGGCTGTTCCCATATTACCTTCAAACATACGTCCTAATAAGGTTTTGGTTGAAATCATTATACCAAGTGAAGAAAGACCCAAAAAGCCACCAAGCATAATGTAGTAGTTATGAGCTTCAATGCCCGCAACTCCTTCGGGTTTTAAGAACATAAATGACAGCATGGCGCAACCGCCAATTAAGCAGGCGAGAATAGTCATTTTTCGCGGACCAAATTTATCAACTGCCCAACCAATTGGGATGGCACATAAGGCACCAACAAGGAATTTAACAGAGATTACATCTGTGGCTTGCGCTCTGCTCCAATCAAATTCTGCTATGACTTCACGGTAAATCCAGGGAAACATAAAAGTAGGAACGCCAAACATGAAAAATAAACACAAACCAGCGGCAAGTATCACAGTCCAATTATCTTTAATATCTTGAAGTCCTTCAGTGTTAGCTGATGCCAAAGCCATAGTGTTACTCCCTGATTTTTTATTGAGCTAGAACATAACACATGACCATTGCATTTAATAGGCAAAATTCATTATTATAATAACGAATTATTCTTCTGGTTTATAGATGATCGGGCTGTCTTCTATGTCCCTACCTTCTCGGTCCTGTTTTTCACGTGCCTCTTGGATAAATTCGCCGCCGAAATCATTTGGATCATAGGGAATTTTATCAAAATTCTCTAAATTTAAACTATCTTTATCATTGATCATTTTAATCATGCCATCTGCATTTTTGGCTTCTTTGATCGATTTTGACATCTTTTTATAATTTGCCCTAAGCTCAGGTGCACGCGCCGTTAACGGACAAACAGATAAACATATTTTACAGCCATAAAGCCGAGAGAAAAAAGGCTGACATTTATCAGAATCCACATGCCAGCGAACAATTCCTGCCTTCTCCCTTTTTTCTGGCATTATCGCTTGACCGGGACAGAAACGCTCGCATATACCACATTTGGTACAAAGCTCATCCATGCCATAATCAGAGGGACCATCCGCCTCAAGAGGCATTTCCGTTGAGACAGCCGATAATCTAAAGGAACTACCAAGAACGGGAGAAACCAGACTACCGTGTTTAGCAACTTCACCAAGTCCGGCCAAATAACCGTATGCAGGTAAGGGGAAGTCACCTGAATTTGGGTGAGTTCTTGCCTCGAAACCCATAGCCCCAATGCGCTGCGAAAGGCGCACACCTAATTCATCAAGTTCAAAATATGCCCGGTGAACTTCTTCCTGCGATTCTGCGCCTATATCCACCATCAAATCATATTTCATAGCCTTACCAAAGACGATCACTGATTTATGTTCGAGTATTTTTGCGTCTTGGTACATAATACTGGGCGTATATTTGGCAATACCAACAATATCTGCACCAAGTTCTGTTGCCATTTCCTTAATAAGAGGGCTATCGACCCAGATATCCCGCGTCGCTTTCGCCCGCGGATTAACTTCTGCATCACGTTGAGCTGGAAGAACCTTCGCCCGCATAAAGAAATACCATTTAGCTTTAGGTGTCATACGTTCCATGAATAAAGGCGAATAAGGATTATTACCGTTGGTACGGCGAGTTATCCTTTTTGAATTTTCAACATCAACTTTACCCATGAAATATCCTTATGATTTACAATGCATCAGGTTGATTTTCCGGAACAGCATCTTTAAAGGCGTCTAATTTTAAACATTCTTCATTAATACGCATGATGGTTGGATAAGCGGAAAGATCGCATTCGAAACGCTGTGCATTATAAATTTGCGGAATTAAAAAAGTGTCCGCAAAGCCCGGCGTATCACCATGACAAAACTTTCCTGTTTCAGGTTCTGAAGCAAGTTTCTTTTCAAGCGCAGTGAATTCTTCGCCTACCCAATGACGATACCACGTATTTACGGCTTCTTGATCCTGACCAAGTTCAGCTTTTAAATATTTCAAAATACGTAAATTATTTAAGGGGTGGATTTCACAAGCAATTGCATAAGCGATTGATTGGACGCGGGCACGTTCTTTCGGATCAAGCGGAAGCAAGCGATTATTTTCTTCCATATAATCTAAATATTCAATGATCGTCAGTGATTGGGTTATAACATCACCGTCCACTTCAAGCGCAGGCACCAAACCTTGTGGATTTTTCGCAAGAAAGTCTTCGGATTTATGTTCACCTTTTCCGAGTGCGTAATTTTGTTGTACGTGTTCAATGCCTTTTAAGTTAAGAGCAATCCGCACCCGGTATGATGCGGAGCTGCGCCAAAACCCATGTAAAATGATATTAGACAATTTTTGTTTCCAATGTTGTTAAACCGTCAACGCCAATTTTAATCACGTCACCCTTAACGACGGGGCCTACACCTTCTGGTGTACCTGTGTAAATAAGATCGCCGGGCTCTAGCGTATAGAGTGTTGAAAGGTTCGAAATCACTTCTGCTACTGACCAAATCAGCATATTAACATCGCTGTCCTGTTTGATTTCATCATTAACAGAAAGCCAGATGCGCGCATTTTCGATATGGCCTACTTGCTCCACCGTATGAAGTTCAGCACAAGGTGCAGAATGGTCAAATGCTTTACCTGTATCCCAAGGGCGACCTTTTGTTTTCGATTGAGACTGAAGATCACGGCGGGTTAGATCATTGCCAACCGCATAACCATATACATGATCAAGAGCATCATCCACGCTAACTTCTGTACAGCTTTTCCCCATAGCAACCACAAGTTCAGCTTCAAAATGAAAATTTTCTGTTATTTGTGGATAGGGTACATCAACACCATTATCAACCAGCGCATCATTTGGCTTGGTAAAATAAAAAGGCACTTCGCGGTCAGGATCATGGCCCATTTCACGAGCATGCGCTGCATAATTACGGCCCACGCAAAAAATACGGCGTACCGGAAAACGATCTTCGCTGCCATGAACAGCTACACTTGGAACTTCGGGGACATCAATAACGTAACCCATAACTTTTAACTCCTGATTTTTATATTATATTATAGTTTAATTTCTTATCTATTTCCGCGATCTTCGCGCCATAATCCGCAAGCCTGCTGAACAGGACGATCTGAATAACTGAATAGCACACATTCTTCATTTGCGAAATGCTGGTAATGATGCCAGCTTGGCACCACGAATGTATCATTTGGACCCCATTCAAAGGTTTTATCACCAATTACTGTTTTGCCAGACCCTTCAACCACCGAATAAACCGTCGCATCCGTTGAACGATATGTAGCGGTTTCAAAACCTTTTGGCAGTAATTGCATAAAGGCGGCCATTGTTGGGAAAACGGATTTTCCATCAACGGGGTTTACATATGTCAAACGAAGTCCATGACACGGGTCCCATTCACCTGTTTGTTTCATTTTATCCAGCGCTTCTTTTGTACGCGAGTAAGGATATTTCATCACAGGTGACGTTGGTGACGTTGGTTCAAAATCAACTGGCATAAGTCCACTGCCATAGCGGGCGACACTATCACCATCATCAATAACGTGCGGATGCTGGTCTTTCGAATGATGTTCCATAAATGACGCATCCAAAAATTGAACGATCGGAATATCAAGTCCATCTAACCAAAATGTCGGCTTATCAGATTCGTTGCCATGATCATGCCAGCGGCCATTAGGTGTAAGGATTAAATCACCCTTACTCATATATGACTTTTCACCTTCAACAGCTGTAAAAGCGCCTTCACCTTCAACAATGAAACGAAATGCGGACTGCGAATGTTTATGAGCCGGGGCAACTTCCCCCGGCATTATCAATTGAATTCCGGCATAAAGCGACGTGGTAATTTTGCTCTCGCCTGGCATACCTGGATTTTCTAGGATAAGCACTCTACGTTCTGCTTCCTTTGCCGTCAGTAAACTACCGGCTTCAAGAAGCACAGGGCGAACAGTGTCATATTTCCATAGTGTCGGCTGGCAAGGACTTTTCGGTTCCGGAGTGACTAGTTTTCCAAGAACATCCCATAGCGGCACAAGATTATCGGCTTGTACTTTATCACTATATTCAGGTAATTTTTTTTCACTCATCTTATCCACCTTAAATCTGTTGCCTTAACCTTCGTAATCAAGCGCATCTGCGACAAAACCTTTAGCCGCCGTTTTATCATACATTTTATAAACACTGGCAATCACATTTTCAGGTGAACCAGAATGTAATCTTTCATAAAGTTGCTGACGGCCACCGAAACTATCACCAGTAAGTTCCCATGCCAGTTTACTTAAACGCTGGCGGTATTCAGCTGTCGCGCCTTTACCAACCCAGTAACGGTCAATAAGCGGGCGAATTTCAGGTTGATCCATATCTTCTGCTGATGGCACGAACAATGGTGAACTAGTCGTCACATGTTCCAAGATAGCCACTAAACGTTCAGATATAAGACCAATGAAAGCGCGTAAATGTGGTGAAGGACTAATAGCAAAATGTCCGCCGGGCGTAAGACTTCCCTCATACTCCGCAGTCGTAATTATCGAACGGAATATTTCTTTGTAAGTGACAAGTTCACCCATTTCCATATTCACAAGTTGACGTCCACCTTTACCTTCTGTTTCTGCCATAAGGTGACCAATACCGATCATAAGGTCCATACGCACAAGAAGTTGCAGCACGCTACAGTGAGCAGCCCATTTCATAGCACGTGTACGGAATAGTTTATTTGCTGCAGCAGGATCTTTGGCCATAAACACACGTTCCCACGGCACAAACACATCATCAAAGATAAGCACCACATCTTGTTCATCAAAACGTGTTGAAAGCATATGATCACGCGGGTCACGATTAATTGTATAAGGCTCGCGGCAAATCTGCTTCATTCCCGGAGCACATACAGGCATCGCAAACCAAAGAGCAAACTCTCCTTCATCTTCTTGAAGGCCTTGTGTCGGTGCAATCACCACTTCGTCCGTAAGAGGCCCAAGGGTCACAAAGCGTGCACCACGCACAACAATTCCGTCTTCGCGTTCTTCAACAATACGCACACAACGATCAGGATCATCTTTCGGGCGCTTTGTTTTATCCATGGCAGGATCATGTAAACCATGTGAAAGCGAGAGATCATTTTCACTGGCATATTTTAGATAATTAGTAATGTTATCTTTAAAACGTGGATCCGTTTTTGCAAGTTCATCACGGGCATCATACATCCCAACAATAATAGATGCACAAAAATCAGGGAAGCGGCCAAACATACCAAGGCTTTCTTCGGCCCAGACGGATGTATTACCACGACGTTTCATCAGATCATCATAATTTTTAGGAAGTGAATAACTGTAAGAAATACGCACGCCTTCTTCGTTGACAAAAGACATCTTATCTTGCGTTGCCTCAGCATGCTGCAAGTCATATATACGGGCCATTTCTTTAATAACACGCTCGAATGCCGGATGAGTTGTTACGTCTTCGACCTTCTCACCTTTAACCCAAACTTCGCGTCCATCACGAAGACTTTCAATATATTCTGCGCCGGTCATAATGCCATGACCTTTACCCGCAGTCATATTAAGTTTATCTTCAAAACTATGTGTAACCATTTTTATTTTTCCTTGAACTATTTTTATTTATCTAAACCGAAAATTTTTATTGAGTTACCAGAATAAATCTTCGTACGGTCTTCATCACTTAACCATTCAAAACCATCTATATACGGTTTGATATCATCATACGGGCGACCAGTAGCAGCATTATGAGACGAGCCAACGCCTGGACATTCTGCACCAAATAATAAATTATCCGCGCCAATTTCCTTGATCAATAATTCAAGAGCCGCTGGTGAATAAAGCACAGTGTCAAAATACATTTTTTTAATCTTTTCACGGAAAGGAAGGCCTTTACCACGTGCCGTACCGGCATCAAAACGACCTATTTGATAAGGAATAGCACCGCCGCCATGTGAGCAGATGATTTTAAGATCAGGAAAATCATCATATACTGTTGATTTCATAAGGTTCTGTATGGCAATTGTTTCTTCATTAATAAAATGAAGTGAATAAGCTGTACGTTCTGAGCGTGAGCCGGCGCTATGAATATGTGCTGGAATATCAAGCTCACATAATTTTTCATAAAGTGGATACCAGTATTTTTCACCAAGTCCCGGTGCTTCAACTGCACCATTTTCATAAGGGTCTGGATTTAAAAGACACCCTCTAAAGCCAAGCTCATTGACCGCACGTTCTAATTCTGGAAGCGCATCTTCAATTGGGCGACCCGCTACTTGTGAAAGGCCTGCCACGCCAACAAACGTATCAGGATACATTTGAGTTTGACGGTAAATAACATTGTGAACTTCAGCATGTAGCCAATCGACGATTTTAGCTGGGCTTTCTGAATGCATCATTTGGAATGGGCGAGGTGAAACACACTGTTTATCAATGCCATTTTCTTTTAAATATGGAAGATGTCCGTATTTACCCATCGTTGGAGTGTTAAGAGCGTCTACCAGTTCATCATCAGAAATGACAACCTTGCCGCGGCCGTGTGCCCCCCTATGTGCAAGTAGTGTGGCTTTATATGCCCAAAGCTTTGCTGGTGCGCTTACATGCGCATGACAATCTATTATCATCCCTGATCCTTTCAAATTATTATCTTAAAATAGACATTTTTTATTGGCACAATGAATTACATTGCAATAACTGTTATTGTAATAGCAGTTTTTAAATTGTAGTGTCAACCCATAACAACGTTTTTAAACACGATTAAATATGTTGGACATTTGAAATTTATTTGTTATTATAATAATAGTAAATAAAAATAAGATATAGGAAAGCCAAAAATGGATAGACGTAAATTTCTTGCCTCTGTGGGAGGTGCCGGTGCCCTAGCTGCCATGAGCGCAACTGAAAAAGTTGACGCACTTGAATATGCCATGACTGAAGAATTAGATACGCGAGTCGTACGCCCTGGCATTTGTACTGCATATGGCAGCGAACCGATGAATTCTCCTAAAGCAAAAGAAGGCGCAAAATTTCACATGGGCCATGACCCTCGGCTTCCTCTGATGTCGGATAAGCCAACACTTATTGAATTTTTTGAAAAACGTTTTGCGCCAGCTAACCATCTATTACAAAGTGGCGCATTAGCACTTAAATCAGGGCTTCCTGAAAAGACCGTTCTTGCCTGTTTATTACATGATATTGGCGGCGGCGCGATCATGCGGACTGATCATGGATATTGGGGTGCTCAGCTGATTGAACCTTATGTGGATGAAGAGGTTTCTTGGGCAATTCGTCATCACCAATCTTTAAGATACTTCGCCGACGAAGATGTTGGCTATCCCTATCCCGAAGCTTACATTCGCTATTTCGGTAAAGATTTTAGCCCAGAGCCATATATCCATGAAGCTGCCGCTTACGCCAAAAACCACAAATGGTATATGACGGCGCGTCAAATTTGCATTAATGATGTTTATTCATTTGATCCGAACGTTACTGTTTCACTTGATATGTTCCACGGTATTATTGAACGCAATTTCAGGCAACCGGAAGAAGGGTTGGGATACGACGACAGCCCGTCAGCCCACATGTGGCGGACTATTATTTTTCCAAATAATTTCCTTTAATAACCACACTGATTAAAATAGGTATTTATTAGCCCAAAGATTAAGTAAAGATATATAAGATATAGGAAGACCAAATGGACAGAAGAAAATTTATAGCCTCCGTCGGCGGTGCCACCGCACTCGCCGCCATGTCAATGGATCAAAAAGCTGATGCCTTAGAGCAAGCAATGGCAGCAGAACTAGAAACCATCGTCGTAAAACCCAGCCTTTGCACCACATTTGGCATTGATCAAAAACCAATTGTAAGAGGGCGCAAACGCGATAAGTTTTTCCATATGGGCCACGATCCGCGCCTACCGCGCATGTCCGATAAGCCAACACTGGTTGAATTTTACAAAAAACGTTTTGGTTCTGTTCAACATATGCTTCAGAGTGCACGCCTTGCCAAGATCAACGGCTTGCCTGAAACTACCGTACTTGCTTGTTTATTACATGATATTTCCGTTGGTGGACTTATTCGAGCCGATCATGGTTATTGGGGCTCACAACTTGTAGCACCCTATGTAACTGAGGAAATCACTTGGGCAATTAAATATCACCAATCACTACGTTTTTATGCGGATGAAGAAGTGGGCTATCCCTACCCAGAAGCATACATACGTTTCTTCGGCGAAGATTTTGTTCCCGCCGATTATGTGGCAAAAGACGCCGCTTACGCTAAAAATCACAAATGGTATATGACCGCACGTCAAATTTGCATTAACGATGTTTATTCTTTTGATCCAAATGTAAGCGTGGTAATCGAAGATTTCGAAGACATCATAGGTCGCCATTTCAAACAACCCGAAGAAGGCTTAGGATACGACAACAGTCCATCGGCACACATGTGGCGTTCGATGATCTTCCCTACTAACTTCTTGTAAGGGTATTTTGTGAACCTGATCAACACGTATTTCTCCGGAAAAGACCGTCCTCCGTTATTTTATTATGGCTGGGCGGTTGTTTTTGCATCCTTCATTTGCCATCTGTTTATTTTTGGCATCCCGACGGTTATGTTGCCACTGATTTATGGCCCCATGATTGACCAGTTCGGATGGACCCGGGGTGACGTGGTTACCTTGGCCAGTGCAAAATTTACAGCTGGCGCTATTTCCGCCTTTTTCATTGGCGAATTTATTCAGCGCTACGGAGTAAAGCTCACCACTTTTCTCAGCAGCGTCCTTGTCGGCCTAACGATGATTAGCTTTATCTTTATTTCTGAAATGTGGCATTTGCCCGTAGCTGGTGCCTTTCTTGGTGTCGGATCCATCAGCCTCGTGATCTGTATAAAAGTTATTGTCTCCCGCTGGTTCGAAGGCCGCCTTGGCCTTGCCCTTGGCCTTGCGTTGCTCGGAAGTGCTGCTGCGGGATCATTGCTGACTTTTGTTATGGAACCTCTGATCACAACTTATGGCTGGCGCATGGCCGTTGCTATATTAAGCGCAGGCGTGTGGTTCATTGCTTTACCGGTATTTATGTTGGTTTCCCGTGAACAACCGGATGACCTCGGCCTTAAAACCGACGGCATTCAGGTCTCCCCCGATAAATTAAAGCGCGAAATGCCCACAGAGTTTTTGGATTTTGCCGCCATCGTTAAAGGTAAAACTTTCATCGCCATGGCCTTCGGCATCTTCTTAATTGGCTTCGTTGATCAAGGATTACTGCAACATACCGTCGAATATATTGATAAAGAAGCGGGCCTTGGCCGCGACCTCGCCCGCTATGGCTTTAGCTTAATTTTCACCATCAGCATATTAGGTAAAATCGGCTTTGGCTGGATCTTTGACAAGCTGGCCATTAAAGGCGTGATGCTTTGTTATATCGCCATCGGCTTCGGCGTCCTCCTCGCCTTCCCGGTTGGCGGTTTTGAAACATTAATTGCCTTTTGTGTAGCGCGTGGTTTATCCCACGGCGGCACCATCGTCGACGTCCCGTACCTCGCCCGTCAAGCCTATGGCCCGGCACTGCTGCCCAGAACCATCGGTACCTTAACCATGATCCTTTCCTGCGGTTTCGCACTCGGCCCGTATGTTATTGGCAAAATTTACGACATCACCGGAAGCTACGACAACGCTTTTTATCTATGTATCGCCCTCACTTTACTCGCAACTACCTCCCTAATATTCGTCAGACCCGCTTACCGTGAATGGTTAAAAGAACAAGGATAAACTCCTATACGAGGCCCCGCATAACCAGCAATTGCCATATTACCCATAAGCCTATATATTTATAAACTTACTTTTGACAAATTTTATGAATTAAAAAGGAAAATATCGCAATGCGTGAAATGGGAGTGATTTTATATACTGTTATTATATTTTTCAGCACAATTGGAACAGGATTAACGGCTCAGCAATTAACGGATACACGCCCTAATATCATACTGATTAATACGGATGATCAAGGTTATGGTGACATCGGCTTTACCGGAAATTCAATCATCAACACGCCTAATATTGATATGCTGGCCAATCAAAGTACCCGTTTCACCAATTTTCATGTGGACCCCACGTGCGCTCCCAGTCGGGCGGCACTATTAACAGGCAAAAACTCTCTGCATGCAGGGGTTTGGCACACTGAAATGGGGCGACATTTTTTACCAACCGAGCAAATTACTTTAGCAGAAATACTAAAAGAGGTCGGATACAAAACCGGGATTTTTGGCAAATGGCATCTTGGCGATAATTACCCTTACCGTCCGCAAGACCAGGGCTTTGATCAGGTTGTCATCCATGGGGGTGGTGGCGTAGGACAAACGGCAGATTATTGGGGCAATGATCAATTTGACGATACTTATTTTTATAACGAAGAGGTGCGCTCATATTCCGGTTACGCGACTGATATCTGGTTTTCCGAGGCAAATAAATTTATCAAAGAAAATAAAGACGAACCTTTCTTTGCCTATATCGCCCCTAATGCGCCACATCAACCGTGGCTGGTGCCGGAAAAGGATATCATTCCATACCGTGAAATGGGCCTACCAGAACCGATGGCCCGCTTTTATGCCATGATCAGTAACATTGATGACAATATAAAAATATTAAGAGACCAATTGAGCACGCTTGGTATCGATAATAATACCATATTGATATTCATGACCGATAACGGAAGCGCATTAGCCAATCAAACAGACGGTGAGCCGCGCAATTATATCGATAAAGCCGTCCAGAAAAAACTGGGTCTATCTGATGAAAGCCTTAACGCCGGAATGAGAGAGGGTAAAAGCTCAATATATGAAGGCGGACACCGGGTACCATTTTTCGTCCATTGGCCCGCAGGTGGTATTACCCAGTCCCGAGATGTGGACCGACTTACCGCACATTATGATATCCTGCCTACGCTCATGGAAATGGCAAAAATAACCAATAAACCACCAAGTGATATTGACGGCATTAGCCTCGCAGGTATTATGACAAACGATGCGCCGCAACTTATTAACCGCCATATCGTTGTGACACAGCAGAGAGTAGACATCCCCAATCCCGACAGACCCTATGCCGTGATGAATGATGAATGGAGGTATACATATATCCCCAAAGGCGATAAATCAGGAACATCAGAACCAGAATTATACAAAATCAATGAAGATACAGGTCAACAAAAAAATCTAATTGACCAATTCCCCCAGATCGCCGTTGCAATGAAAAAAAAATATGATAAATGGTGGCAACATTCCGCCCCAGATACAACTGCACTGCGATTTGTCGTCGGCAATGATGCACAAAACCCTACAAGGTTAGCGGCCAGTGATTGGGCATCCCCCAATGGCCTCGACGCCAGACCAGGCTCGAAAGCCGTTGAAGTTATAGAATTTGGCCGTTCAACCTGGTGGATTGGTTATGAAACCGATTATGACAGCTATCCGTGGCCCATCGAAGTTGATAAGCAAGGCACGTATGACATCAGCCTTTATTTACATGATAAAACTGCCCATAAATCCATTGATCGCAAATATGCGGTACTTGAATTAAATGAGGGATTAATGATCCAAAAAATTGATCAAAATGCCACCTATGTTAAATTCGAAAAAGTCCTTAATAAAGGTGAAAATTCCTTAAGATCATGGTTTACCAACAACGCCGATGGCAGCTGGAACATGAATTCAACCATGCCCGCTTTTTATGTATATCTAGAACGAAAGTAAACGAGCAATTATTTGGAGAAAACGTTGAATGGATCAATGAAAAAAGCAAATGTTGAATTAACAGACGAACAAATACAGCAATACCAAGAACAAGGCTTCCTCGTTTTACCACAACTTTCTACCCCCGAAGAACTTGCTCAAATTCGTGCCATTTATGATCGGCTTTTTTCTCAGCAAGCAGGGCGTGATGCGGGACTTTATTTAGATCTGGGTGGTGTTGATGATGAAGGTCAGGAAACTGAGCAAGCAATTCCGCAAATTCTTGACATGATCGCCCTTGCCCCTGAGCTAGAACATACGCTTCTTCGGGCTAATTCTTTGGTCATTGGCAAACAGCTTTACGGTGACGGTGGGCAAATAAAAGGCGATATGGCAATTTTGAAGCCCGCGAAAACAGCCCCTGAAACTCCCTGGCATCAGGATGAAGCCTACTGGGACGTGACAAAAAAGCATCGCGCCTGTAGCATTTGGGTACCACTCCTGGATGTGACGATGGAAAGTGGCTGCATGTCATATATTCCGGGAAGCCATAAACTTGGTATTTTTCCCCATCAACGGATGAATAACGACCCGCGCATTCATGCATTGGAAATAGTTGAAAACTGCACCGATTTATCAACGGCCGTCGCCTGCCCCGTCAAGGCTGGTGAGGCGATTGTCCATGATCAACGAATGTTGCATTATGCAGGGCCGAATGTATCTGATTTACCAAGGCGAGCCTATATAAGCGGCTATCGCTTTAGCCCCACGCCCAGAAAAGCCGGAGAAGAGCGTACCTTTGCATGGGCCGATACGGAACAGTCACGTTTTACAGAAACTATCGATAATTTAGAAAAGTGATGGGTCCTGAGAACTTAGGTTTTAGTCTCGCCTCAGGCGCCGGCGCTCGCGCTTGGCTTACGCGAAAAAGTTCGCGAGGGCCAGTCGGCCCTAGTAGTAAAACTAACTTTTATTGCTTATTTTTTTACTTAAGTTCCACTGTCATGGGATCATAGGAATAAAGCCATTCGCCACGTTCTTTGGCGATGTTCTTTTTACCAAATCCTGCTTCAAATTCTTCCTTATTAGAAAGATGATATAAATCACCATGTTCTGTACTTTCCGTCACGATCCTAGCTGTGCGGTCAACGCGGTTACGCGCGAACATATCAAGTGCTTCGGCGATGTCATCGTTGGCATTAATGGAACGCATAAGCACGGCGGCATCTTCGATCGCCATAACCGCGCCTGATGCCATGTAGGGAAGTGTCGGATGAGCAGCATCGCCCATGATCACGGCGCGCTTTGTCGCCCAGTTATATATGGGTTTACGGTTATTAAGCGCCCAGCGGTAGCATTGGTCCTTATCGATATTATCAATAATGATTTGGATTTCTTCGTTCCAACCTTCGAAATCATCCTTGAGTTCTTGCCAATCGGCCTTCACGGTCCAGCTTTCTTCGGTCCAACTGTCATTTTCTACGCAGGCCACGAAATTTAGGACTTTTCCAGAACGCAGATAATAAACCACCGCATGTTTCTTTGGTCCGCACCAGATGGCAACGATTTTATCCATAAAATCTTCGGGTAATTTTTCAACTGGCACCGTCGCACGCCATGCCACTTGGCCGGTAAAGTTTGGTTCCGTCGCGCCGACGACCTGATCACGGATCGCCGATTTAATACCGTCAGCACCGATTAAAATATCGCCTGCTATTTTACGGCCATCCGACAGATTAAGTGTCACACTGTCATCTGTTTCATCAAAACCAATGGCGGTTGAATTTAACACCACTGCATCCGGGTCGAGTTCAAGCACACGGTCGGCGAGAATTTGGTGAATATCGCTTCTGTGGATATGATAATACGGTGCGCCGTGGGCCTTTTCATGGGCCTCAGCCAAAGGAACTTTATGCAACACTTCACCGCTATCAAAAAGGCGGAATTCGAATGATTTTGGTTTTACGGAAACCGCCGCCATTTGATCGGCAAGTCCCAGATGATGCAAAACTTTCACCGCGTTGGCGCTGGTTTGAATACCCGCACCAATTTCACCAAGTTTCGGTGCCGTTTCATAAACACGTACATTATAGCCTTCTTGTAATAAACAAGCTGCGGCAGCTAGTCCGCCGATGCCTGCGCCGGCAATAATGATTTTTTTTGATTTATCCATTTTTACTTACCCATCTCATTAAGCATATTTTCGTAATTTGATCCCATTACTGTTCCAACGGGTGTGCCGCTTCGAACCGCTTCAGTCATCAATTGTTCTTTACTGACGATACGTTCGGCAATTTTGATCACTTCTTCCGCGCGTCCTGCCGGGATAAAGACAACCGCACTGCCATCAGCAATAACCACGTCGCCTTCGTTTACTTTAACATCACCAACAGTAATTTCCGTATTATAAGATTGTTCATAAATGCGGGCGCGGGCAGTACGGGCCGTGTGACCACGGGCATAAACGGTAAAACCAAGCCCTGCTGCTTCATCAATATCGCGGGCGGGCCCTTCGACGATCACGCCTTCTATGCCATTATGTTGTGCCGCGTTTGATAGCACACCGCCCCAACCTGCGGCATCAATGCCAGTACGTTGTTCTATGACAATAACATTGCCTTTTGCACCCATTTCAATCGCACCAGAACATAAATGTTTTACACTGCCACCTTCCGGTTTACCTGCAACAAGTTTCACCGTAAGTGTGCGGCCGATGATTTTATCTTTGGTTGTTTGGTTATTAATGCCTGTTACTTCACCGGGTAGCCCGAGGCTATCCATTGCGTCTGAAACCGCACAGCTATCAATGGCTTTTAGGCGGTTAAGGAGATCGTCAGTCATTTGTAATTCCAAACTTAAAGAGGTAAAATATTAAAAAGCGTCCTTGCTATTTTAATGTTATTATAATAATAGTAATTCAAGCTAATAATACTAATTACAGAACGCCTGTCAAGCGTAGGAGCAAAGAAATGCAGTTTGAATATACACCCGTCCCTAATAAGGCTGTTTTCGGGGAAAATTCCGCATTAAAATTAAAACAAGAAGTGCTCGCCCTTGGCAGATCAAGAGTAATGATTGCCTGTACAAAAGGCATGGTCGGCCGCGTTCAACATGTGATAAATGAACTTGGTGATATGTGCGTTGGTATTTTCGATGGTGCAGAACCACATTGCCCTGAACGTGTCGCCATGGCCGCGCTTGATTTATTTAAAGAAAAAAATGCTGACATTGTTGTTGCCATTGGCGGCGGTTCCACGATCGGCATTGGTAAAGCAATAACCCTTCGCACTGATTGTCCGAACATTGTTGTGGCAACAACGCCGTGCGGTTCCGAAAGCACGCCAATTTATGGCATGTTAATTGGTAATCATAAGAAAACCGGTCGCGACCGCAAAGTGATCGCCAGCACCACAATATATGATCCGGTGCTCACCACCACCATGAGCGCGCACCATACAGGTACCATTGGAATGAACAGCCTCGCCCACTGTGTCGAAGCGTTATACGCTCAAAAGACGAGCCCAATTTCTGATCTTTTTGCTCATGAAGGTATTCATGCGCTAACAGCTGGCCTTCGGGGAAGCATTAAAAATCCAAATGACTTAAAAGCGCGTGAACAGGTCCTCTATGGCGGTATGTTAAGCGGTTATTGCGTAACCCTTGCGGGCATAGCCATTCATCATAAACTTTGTCATGTGCTTGGCGGTCATCACGGTATCCCCCACGGAGAAAGCAACAGTGTCGCCCTGCCATATGCTGTTGCCTATAACGAAGGGGCCGCGCCTGAGGCTATGGAACATATTATGAAGGCCATGGGCACGACCAGTGCTTCAGGTGGAATATATGATTTCGCATCAGAAATTAATGTACCAAAAAGTTTAAAAGAATTGGGAATGAAGGAATCTGATTTAGATATAGCCGCTGAAGAAACCGTACAAACAACGCCATACAATCCCAAACCGGTTGATGTTAAATCAGTACGTGAAATGCTACAGCAAGCCTATGAAGGCATCAGACCAGTGCCATTTAAGTAAGTTTTAGAAGAAGTTCTAGAAACCTTTTTCTTTCTTTTTCCGTAAGCGGAGAGAGAACATCTTCACTGGCTTTAAAACGAAGTGGAATAATTTCAGCAGCCGTTTTAATACCCAAGTCCGTAAGCTCCAAGACATAATGACGCGCATCTTGTTCATCGCGGCGGCTGGTAATGAGATTTTTCTTACTCAAACGCTCAACAAGGCCGTGAACGTTACCTGGTTCCATACCAATATAACGTCCAAGTTTATTTTGTGAAGTAGGACCATTTTCTACCAAAGCATGGATCGCCGCCGTTTGCATTGGCGTCATATTATGCTCTTCGATTCTATTCAGCATATGTTTACGCGCCCTTTTAAAAGCTCGACGCAACAAATAACCAGCGTTTAATTCTATTTTGTCTTTTTCTGAAAATTTAATATTTTCATATGCCTTCAGTAGGGTATTATCCGATGAACCGCTTGCCATAATTTGGCGCCCTTTTTATATTTTATAATTAAAAAACATCTTATCCCTCGATCAGATATTTTATTTAGAATAATGAATAACGGTTCTTAAGTAAATAAAACTTCTCATATAATTTTGCTTTCAACCCACATAAGCGTTTCACAAAATTATTAAGTTATGATAATAACAGTAAACATATGAGTTTGTCGTTGCAATAAAGTAAAATATTACCTAAATTCATTATCTATTAAATTCAGGGAGAATAAGAATGGCATATAAGCTAATCGGTAAAAACTTTACCCCACCAGACGTAAGAGCAAAAATAACAGGTAAAGCAAAATACGCAGAAGATTTCTCTGTTGAAGGTATGGTCTATATTAAAATGCTGCTTAGCCCTATGCCCAATGCTAATGTCATAAGCATGGACGCGTCAGAAGCACTTGCGATGGACGGCGTCGTTGGCATATTAACCGCCGACGATGTCCCCGCAGTTCCCGCACCCGGTGATCCCTATCTGACTAACAGCCCTAAATATGTCGGCCAACCTATTTTGGCTCTCGCCGCGGTTAATGAACAAACGGCTGCAGATGCACTTGAAAAAATTAAAATCGAATATGAAGTTCTCCCCTTCACATTAGACCCGCTCGTAAGTCTTTATCCCGGTGGCCCTGATGCCCATGACGATATGAATGTGGCCACACGTGGCTTTAAAACCGACAAAATAAAATGGACCGCACGGGATTTTGCCGTTGCTGGTGAAGATAAAATGCCCATGGGACAACCCGCGAAAGAATGGCAGTACGGTGATATTGATGCCGGATTTGCAGAAGCCGCATACGTCATTGATGAAAGTTTCGTCACGGCGAGTAACTCCCATCATAGTATGGAACCACGTAGCTCATTTTCATATTGGGAAAACGGTAAATGCTTCCTTCATGGATCATCACAAAGCCAAAGCTTCATGATGCCGTCTTTATCAAGAATGCTCGGCATACCTACAAAAGATATTGTTTACGTCGCAGAATTTTGTGGCGGCGGTTTTGGTTCAAAAGGTGGGCCATACCCCGTGATGCTTATTCCGGCCTTTATGTCCAAGAAAATTAGCCGCCCATGCATGCTACGAATTACCCGCGCAGAAGAATACTACCTTGGTTCTGCAAGGTCCGGTTTCCAAGGCAACATTAAGTTAGGCTTTGCAATAAGTGGTGAACTTATTGCCGCTGACCTTTATGTAGTGCAGCAAAATGGACCTAATTCAGGCTTCCCTGACTTATCCAGTGCCGGCGGCGCAGTGTCGCTTATATACACGCCAAAATCAATGCGTTGGCGCGGTATTCCCGTGATGACCAACCGCCCACCATGTGGTGCTCAGCGCGGACCCGGCCAAAACCAAATGGCCGTGATTGTCGAACCATTACTTGATAAAGCAGCAAAAGAATTAAGTATCGACAGACTTAAAATTAGAGAAATAAACGCACCTGACCATGATACCTTATATGATGGTGATCAGCACGGCGTGACGAGTTCATATATTCCCGAAGCCCTTGCCATGGGAGCGGAACGCTTTAATTACGCAGATAAAATCAAACGTAGCGGTGAGCGTAATGGTTCAAAAGTTATCGGTGTAGGTATCGGCCAAGCTTATCATTCCGCGGGTTCCAGTGGTTTCGATGGACTGCTACAAATTAAACCAGACGGAAAACTATATCTTCATTCTGGGGTTGGTAACTTAGGAACATATTCCTACGCAACAACAACACGCGTTGCAGCAGAAATACTTGGTGCTACATGGGAAAATTGTGTCGTTATCAACGGTGACAGCAGTAAACATTTACCTTGGGTTCTTGGTCAGTTTGGCAGTAACACATCCTTTACAACAACCCGTACAAATTATGCCGCAGCCATTGACGCGAAAATGAAAATCCAGGAAATTGCCGCAATGGATTTAGGTGGAAGTGCAGATGATTATGACCTAGTCGATAACACGGTATTCTTAAAGTCAGACCCATCAAAATTGATGACTTTTGCCCAAATCGGGCAAAGAGCCATTGAAATTGGCGGTAAGTATGACGGTCATGAAATGCCAGAAGAAATCTTCCCCCTCACCAAAGCATCTGTTGCTGGTATCGCAGGAGACGGACTTGTTGGTGTTGCAAAAGATAAAATGGAACTTCACGGAACCGTTCCGGCACTGGCAACAGGTTTCATGATGATTGAACTTGATCTTGATACAGGTAAGCATGAAATTCTTGATTATGTAGGTACGGCTGATTGCGGTACAGTTCTTCACCCGGCAGGCTTAGATCAACAAATTCGCGGAGGTGCCATAATGGGTATTGGTATGGCGGCAATGGAAAAAGCGGTTTATGACCCGCAAAATGGCCTTCCCGCAAACGTGGGATTCTATCAATCAAAACCACCTTCTATTTTGGATATACCAGCAGACATGATCACGCAGGCAGTTGACAAACCCGACCCGCAAAATCCAGTTGGTGCCAAGGGTATTGGTGAGCCACTGATGGGATGTGCGGCTTCCGCATTGGTTGGGGCGATTTCAGACGCCATGAGCGGACATTACTTTCACCGTACGCCAGTAATGCCAGACATGATTATTAATGCATCAGCAGGACAACCGCAATCTTACAAAAAGATGCAAGTACTGACGCAATAATAAATTGAAAATATTAACAAAAAGGGGCATTTAATTGCCCCTTTTTTTATGCTTGAAACTGGTTAAATGTCTTGGCGATATATCAGTTTTCTCAACATGGTTTTTAGCATATCCACGTCCTCATCACTATAACCGTCCAAAATTTCTTTCTCAAACCGCTGGGCTCTACTTTGTACTTTATTTAAATGAACAAGCCCTTGTTCAGAAATGACATATTTATCTTCAGCAACTGTATCGAGATGACCATTATTAGATAACCAGTTTATGGACATGGAAACCGAGGCCATATCTACGCGAATGGCTTTGGCAAGTTCCGCCGCCGTTAATTCAGTCTCATGACTTAAATGAACCAATATACGGGCATGAGAAACAGGTATACCCTCATCCTGTAATTCTTGATAAAACGGATCGGAAATTTCCCAATAACTTCTTAGTAGCAATGGCACAATAAAGTCGTCACTAGAATGGTGCTTCGTATCTTCTGCATCACCCGCATCGGGCAATTTAGTCAGCGGATGGCGCGCTGCAATTGTATATTGGCCATTAGTATATAGTAATGGCTTTTTATCATTGGTCTCAAAACTTTCCACTTGACCAATAAAAATTATATGGTCACCGCCCTCGATTGCATTAATATTCTTACATTCAAGATAGGCAACAGTCCCTGCAAGCAACGGCAGACCAAATTTACTTTCAATTAAATCAACATCGTCAAACTTATCATCGCTTGAGCGGGCAAAATTATTTGAAATATCCATTTGATCAGAAGCCAGAACATTCACAGCAAAATGGGTGGCTTGCTCAAGCGCTTCCAAGCTTTTGGATTTTTTATCCAGACTCCATAATATCATTGGTGGATCAAGGCTTAATGAACTAAAGGAATTTACGGTAAGCCCCAATTGAGTGCCATCCGGTGCCACGGCAGTTATTACCGTAATACCGGTGGCAAATTTTCCAAAACAATTACGCAGTACTTTTGCATCAATATTCGTCATTTTTTACCCTTAATCTTTACGGAAATTTGTAAATATTCAAACTTGTTTCACCGCTTTTAAGGCGGTTTCTAACATCTTCTTCTTTATCTTCACGTGCTTGAGAAGCTTCTATTACTTCAGCCACGCGGTCACCGGGAATAACCACGACACCATCACGGTCGCCAATAATAACATCACCTGCATGAATGGCAACATCACCAATGAAAATGCTTTCACCGACAGACCCGCCGCGCATTTTACCTGTTCCTAATATATTTAGCCCCCTTGCAAAAACTGGAAAACCAAGCATATCAATATCATCCGCATCACGAACGCAAGCATCAATCACCAAGCCGCTTAAGCCTCTTTCTTGTGCTGCGCAGGTCAGAATATCGCCCCAATATCCGGCTTCAACAAAATTATCAACACTCGAAACAAGCACATCACCTTCTTCGGCTTGATATATCGCTTCATGTAAATTGATGTTTGTACGCGATAAGCAATGAAGCGGGAATACAACACCACATAATTTCATATTTTGCGAGACGGGCTTTATATTTCCCGGTAGAGAACCAATTTGGCCAGCAGCTTCATGAATTGTTGCCGTACCAAATGTTCCCAGTTTTTTGACAAGTTCTGGATCAGGGCGCATCTATTCCTCCCGTGTTTGAAGAGAGTGATATTTATTGGCCACACGTGCTTCATCAAGGCGCATACCACTTTCAAGGGCGGCACGGATTTTTTCTTCTGCAGCTTCAATTTGTTCCGCCGCTTCGAGGACGCGTTCTTCGTGTTCCTTTGGAATAACGATCACGCCGTCACTATCACCGCGCATCAAATCACCCGGATGTACTTTTGCATTGCCAATATTCACCGGAACATTGGTCGCATCAACTTGTATGCGGTCTTTACCTGTGCGCATTGAATAACTTCGGCTATAAATCGGATAACCAAGCTTAAGGCACATATGAACATCACGGCAAGCACCATCAATCACTGTACCCGCGATGCCATTCTTATGCGCAAGATACGTCATGATGTCACCCCAGACAGTCGCATCTTCACGGCCACCATTATCCAGCACAACAACACTCCCTGGTTCCAGATCATCAATAAAATCACCAACAGTTCCTGGTTGAACATCTGCGGGACCATAAAGAACTGTGAAAGCACGTCCCGTCATTCTAAAATCATGGTTTCTTGGCTTAATACCAAGGCACTGTCCTTTAATACCCAATTTATCCAATGCATCACTTATTGTTGCTGTGTCCAGCTTTGATGCACGTTCTACTGCTTGATCCATATTTTCATTCTCCATTTTATTCTTTAGCTCCAGCTTACAAAACCGTTTGCTGTTCCTGTTCCTGCTTCTGAGCGATAACAAGGCACATAATCAATAACATCACCTTCGAGCGCAGTATCAAATATAATACCTGCTGCCGCGATCCAGTTTTTAAGTTCTGAAGTACCCGTTTGAAAATAACGTTCATCTAGACTAGTAAGCACACCCGCATTTCTCTCCGCCAGCGCTTTCATAAACAGCGCATCTAAATCTTCATCAATGACAAAATGGCTCATACCTCCAGACCCAAATACAGCAACTTTTAGATCGCTATCCCATGCTTTTATCGCGCGCCCAACCATTTGACCAAATTCAAAACATCTTTTTGCTGTTGGTTGATTTGGTGGAAAAAAAGTATTTTGAATAATAGGAACATGAGGCACCACATTATCACGCATTACTTTACGGTAAATATAACCAAAGGCATGACCAACGCCCGACGACCAATGATTTTGGTGGACCGGAAGTTTTGACATTTGCGTAACATCAAAGCCTTCTTGTGTTGCCGTTTCAACAATAAGTTTTGAAAGTTCAGGAAGCCCCGGATATTCAGTATATTCGGGTGGATTATGTCCTGCTTCTGCTTCATGTATTCCAGGAGCCATTAGGGGGATTTGTTCTGGTGATGCGGGTTCATTATAAAGCGTTTCACCCGTAAACACCGTAAACGCCGGGATTAAATCTGCATTAAATATTTCTTTTTGATCATTACCCATAATCACAGCAACATCAGGCTTCACTTCTTCCCATTGATCCGCCATTATCTTTATCGCGGCCTGACAACGGCCATGACGACGTGTGCGTTCTTCAAGTGAGGCTTGCTCGCCTAAATTTTCAGATTTTCTTAGTTCTTTTAATTCATCAAATGAATAATTTCCCAAACGAAACGGATGTGAGGGCCTGGTTTTATCTGCCTTAACCCGCATCAACCATTGTTCTGGTGTTGTTGAAAGCGTGGGACCATGAGTTGTCCACATCCCGAGAACTATTTCTGCCATGTTTTAATTTCCTAAAACTTTTAAGTACTCACATTGGAGCTGTTATAACTGTTATTATAATAACAGATACATTTAAAGAGTCAATATGGATAAATCAATGTAAAGTTATTTTAATTTCAAAGAAGTCTACGTAGATATTCTATGAATTTTTCTTGTTCTTTGGCATTCAGCGGTGACAGTGTTTCTAAATTAGCTTCAAGACCTAAGGGAATAACTTTATCCACAACTTCACGGCCATCATCAGTTAAATTTAAAATATGAAGCCCAGGCCCTTCATTGACATATTCAGATGTAATCATGCCTTTTTTAAGAAGCCGGTCCACAAGTCCGTGGACATTTCCGGGTTCCATACCTATTCGACGCCCTAATTTATTCTGTGATGTCGGCCCTTTTTTGCGAAGTGATGTCAGTGCTGAAGTTTGCATAGGACTTAATCCGGTATCAGATATTTTTTTCTGCATTCTATTTCGCGCTTTATGGAAAACCCGGCGAAGCAAATGCCCCACTTGATTTTCAAGGCCAGATTGTTCAATTTCATTATTATTATCGTTCTTTTTTACCATTTATGAAATTCCATCAAACTAATATTAAAACCGTTATTATAATAGTATAACCATAATGAATATATTTATCAATTAACCTGAGCTATATTAACAAAATGACTGAAAATAAAAATATCACCATATATGTGGATGCAGATGCGTGCCCAGTTAAAGACGAAGTTTTAAAAGTCGCCTACCGACATAACACACCAGTATTTCTTGTTAGCAATCAATGGATGCGCATGGACGTGGGGCCACTGGTAAAAAAAATCGTCGTTTCAGAAGGTGCCGATGAAGCGGATAATTGGATTGCAGATAATATCAACGAATATGGCATTGCCATCACCGCTGATATCCCTTTAGCAAAAAGGTGCTTAGAAGCAGGTGGGAAAGCGGTAGGACCAACAGGAAAAGAGTTTTCGATCGATAATATCGGCAATGCACTCGCCATGAGGGAACTAAAAGCTCACCTTCGTGAAACTGGTGAAAGTAAAGGCTATAACCCCAGTTTTAGCAAACAAGACAGGTCACGTTTTTTACAAAACCTAGATAGCATGGTGATCACTTTAATGCGCACTGTAAAATCAGAACTTGAGCGATAAGTTACCATATGGTAACGTGCTGATCTTTAAATTTGAGAACATTTTGCGGGAATTAAATTGAGCAATTCACCTAAAACGGTAATGGGTATCGACCTTGGCACCCAAAGCATTAAAGTTATTATCTATAATCCTGATATACGTAAGACCTTAACCACAGCTTCACACTCATTTGATTTAATATCGAAAGAAGATGGAAGCCGCGAACAACAAGCCGAATGGTGGATTGAAGGTTTTAAAAAATGCCTCTCGAAAATGGCTAAAGAAGACATCTTTTCAGTTGCCGCCATTGGCGTATCAGGTCAACAGCACGGGTTTGTTCCCATCGATAAAAATGGCACAGTACTCGCTCCCGTAAAACTATGGTGCGATACGGCAACCGAAGCTGAATGCCATGAGATTATGGATGCCGTTGGCGGCGAAGTCGCTTGTATTCAAAAGGCTGGAAATCCTATTGCAGTTGGTTATACCGCCTCAAAAATTCGATGGCTTAAACATAACAATCCATCATCTTACACAAATATGAGCACAATTTTACTCCCCCATGATTATATGAATTTCTATTTAACGGGTAATCGCACCATGGAATGTGGTGATGCATCTGGCACAGGACTTCTTGATGTTCGCAATAGAAAATGGAGCAAAGAACTTATTTCCGCCCTTGATAGTGAGAGAGATTTAACAGATTGCTTACCAAATCTTATCGAGGCAGATGATATTGCTGGATCATTAAAGCCAGATCTGGCTAAAGAACTTGGTTTTAACAATGATGTCATCGTTTCTGCAGGTGGTGGCGACAATATGATGGCCGCTATTGGAACCGGTAATGTTGAAATGGGTAAATTGACAGCCAGTCTAGGCACATCGGGGACTTTGTTTGCTTTTCACGACAAGCCCGCGATTGATCCGAACGGTGAATTAGCTGCTTTTTGTTCTTCCACAGGTGGGTGGTTACCACTTCTTTGCACCATGAACTGTACAGTTGCCACAGAACAGATGCGAGACCTCCTAGAAGTAGATCTTGAGCATATGGAAGAATTAGCATGTCAAATATCACCCGGCGCAGATGGGGTTATCACCGTTCCCTTCTTTAACGGTGAACGTACGCCCGCCTTGCCAAAGGCAAAGGCATCGATCTTTGGTCTTGGTTCTCATAATACTACGAAAGCACATTTTATTCGTTCCACCATGGAAGCCGCAATTTTTAATATGAAAGCAGGGCTTAATGCCTTCGCGAAATGTGGCATGACTTTTAACGAAGTAACATTAACGGGTGGCGGCAGTAAGAGTACCTTATGGCGACAAATATGTGCGGATATATTAAATTTACCTGTACGCGTCCTCACCCAAGAAGAAAACGCCGCTTACGGTGCCGCTTTACAAGCCTTATGGGCACTGAATAAAAAAAACGGAGTAGAAACTTCCATTGGTGATATTACCCGAGAACACCTTCAATATGATATCAGCAAAGCATGTTCGCCAGATGCCAATTCCGTCTTAGAATATAAAAATATATATAAAGAATATCAATCTTTTGTTAAACTGATTACACCACATTACAAATAGAAAGAAACATCCATGACAACTGTTTTCGAAGGCGACCGCAAATATTTTGGTGAGATCTCAAAAATTCAATATGAGGGTCCAGAATCCGATAACCTGCTAGCGTTTAAGTTTTATGATGAAAATAAAATGATTGGCGGTAAAACTATGGCCGAGCATCTTCGGTTTGCCGCATGTTATTGGCATACTTTCTGTGGAACTGGTGGCGATCCGTTTGGTCCTGGAACACAAATATTCGAATGGAATGACGCAAGCGATCCACTCACAGCAGCACATCAGCGCATGGATGCGGCTTTTGAATTTTTTACCAAAATTGGTGTTCCTTATTATTGTTTCCATGACATCGATATGTCCCCAGAAGGCAACAATATTCTTGAAAGAGAAGGCCACCTTAAATCAATGGTAACGCTTGCAAAAGAACGTCAGCAAGCTACAGGAATGAAGCTTCTTTGGGGCACTGCAAATGTGTTTAGTAATCCGCGTTATATGAATGGTGCCTCAACCAATCCTGATTTCAAAGTACTTGCAAATGCTGCATCACAAGTGAAGGCAGCCATTGATGCAACCATAGAACTTGGTGGTGAAAATTACGTTTTTTGGGGCGGTCGTGAAGGATATGTCAGTTTACTCAACACGGACACCAAAAGAGAATTAGATCATTTGGCTAAATTTCTAACGGCGGCTCGTGATTATGGACGTGCCAATGGTTTTGAAGGAACGTTCTTAATCGAGCCAAAACCGATGGAACCAACAAAACATCAATATGATTTTGACGCACAGACCGTGATAGGTTTCCTAAGACATCACGGACTTGAAAAAGATTTTAAACTAAACATTGAAGCAAATCATGCCACATTAGCAGGCCATACCTTTGCACATGATCTGCAAATGTGTACGGATGCGGGTATGCTCGGCAGTATTGACGCCAACCGCGGCGATGCACAAAATGGTTGGGACACGGACCAGTTCCCATCTGATATGTATGATACAGTTCATGCGATGATGGTGGTCCTTGCAGGTGGCGGCTTAGGTTCAGGCGGCCTTAATTTTGACGCGAAAACACGCCGTGAATCTGTTGATATGGAAGATATTTTTATTGGACATATCGGCGGTATGGATAGCTTTGCCCATGGTTTGCAAATTGCTCATCGTATCCTAAATGAAAGCAATATCCCTAGCACAAAAGCAGCGCGTTACGCCAGTTTCGACAGTGGAAAAGGCGCCGAATTTGAAGCCGGAAAACTTAACCTAAGCGACCTACGCGATCTTGCCGTCGAATATGGTGAACCGGAAAACACCAGCGGCAAACAGGAATGGTACGAAAATGTTGTAAATCAATATATGCTAACGACCAAATAAAGCATTTATTAACGTTGTTTAGTAACTCTTATGTAAGATTTTTTTGAGAATATAAATCAAACGATACTTACATAAGGAAAACACTAAATGTATTTTGAGCCAAAAGCCCCCAAGAATTTATCTGAAGTCGGTTACGATCCAAGTTTAGTTTTGCAGCTTATTGGTAAAGGCATGTATCTAGAAAACTTAGAAACAGCACTTCAGTTTTCAAAAGAGATTAAACTTCCTACAAATGTAATTGATGAAGCTTTGCAGATATTAACAAATCGCAAACAAATCGAATCATTAGGTATGGTTGCTAATACAACAGGTGGCATTGGTTCACTTAGATATAAATTAACGACCACTGGTAAAAATTTCGTACAAGACGCCCTTAATCAAAACCAGTATTTCGGCCCTGCTCCTGTACCACTTGAAAAATATTGCGATCAAGTAATAGCCCAATCCATTGGTGGCGAAAGAGTTTCACCTGAAAATATTGAAGAAGCATTTTCTGATATTGTGGTCCCCGCAGATTTTACCAGACGATTAGGACCTGCCGTTAATTCCGGCATGAGCATCTTGATTTATGGTCCTGCTGGAAATGGTAAAACCACTGTAGCAGAAAAAGTGGCCCATATTTTCGAATCTGCTATTTATATCCCCCACGCCATAGAAGTAAACGGTAGCATTATTAAAGTATTTGATTCTTCCGTCCATATAAATCTGGAAATTGAAAAACCACCTGTAGAGCGTCGTTCATTAATTAGAGCATTGGTTGATAAACGATTCGTTCCCTGCAAACGTCCCGTGATTATCACTGGTGGTGAACTTAATATGGAAATGCTTGATTTAAAATTTAATGAGGTTAGCAAATATTATGAAGCTCCCCTGCATATTAAAGCCCTAAATGGAACATTTATCATCGATGACTTTGGCCGCCAACAAGTGAGCCCTGAACAAATTCTTAATCGGTGGATTGTACCGCTTCAAAGTCGCATTGATTTTTTAAAACTTCATTCAGGGAAGACTTTCGAATTACCATTTGATGAACTGGTTATTTTCTCTACCAACTTATCTCCAAACGATTTAATGGACCCTGCTTTTTTACGCCGCATTCCCTATAAATTAGAGACTAAAGATCCTTCAATTGAAGCATTTAAGGCTATCTATAATGCCGTTGCCCGCAAAGCAGGTCTGGAACTTACCGATGAAATTTTTGATTATACAGTCAATGAAATAACCCAAGAAGCAGGAAAATCATTGGCTGCCTATCAACCAAAATTCATCATTGATCAGGTTAAGGCCGCGTGTAAATATCAAGGGATAGAGTTAACCTTCACAAAAGAAGTCGTCGCTGAAGGTCTAGCCAATCTATATGTGCAAGATAGTGACTTTAAAGGGCAAGTCGGGATGTCAGCCCCCACGTAATCTATTCAGGAATAATAACACCATTCTCTACCGCATATACTTGCCATTCGGCAATTAATTCTGCGAGTTTTTCTGGCTGACTATCTCTTAGATTATTGGCTTCACCGGGATCTTCTACAATGTTATAAAGTTCCCATTCTCCCGTACCAAAAGTCCCTGGGATTTTTATAATTTTCCAATCCCCTTTGCGCACGGCCATTCTGTTATTAAGTTCCCAAGCAACTGTATCCTGCTCACTATGTATATTTTCCATTTTCCCAGTTAAATATGGCAATATAGAGGTTCCAATATGAGGATAAACTGCACGCCCTTTATAAGTATTTCCAAGATGATCTGCCCCTGCGAGTTCAAGAAAAGTAGGGGCTAGGTCAAGCACCGTCATAAATTGATCACTAAACTGCCCTTTAAGGCTATTTATATTATCGCCATAATTAATAATGCCGGGGACTTTGATTCCGCCTTCTGTCGGAAAACCTTTAAACATACGTGATGGTGCAGAACTGGGTAATGCCCAGTGTGGCCCATAATAAATATAAGAATTAATTTTCCCCATATTATCAAACGAATTATCAAAATTTTCATCTATCCAACTTTGGGGAAATGCACGGGCCATACCGGGGCCAAATCCTGCAGCACCGTTATCAGACATAAAGATGATAATGGTGTTATCTCTTTGCCCTGATGCATCCAAATACTCTAATACGCGGCCAATATGAAAATCCATATTATCTACCATTGCCGCATATATTTCCATCTCCCGACTATCAATTCTTCTTTGTTCTGCGCTTAAATTCTCCCAGTTTTGATCTTCAGGATAAAAAGGAGGCATTGCCTCTACTTTCTCATCAATTAGACCTATTTCTTTCAGAGATTTAAGCCGTCTTTCGGTTAAGGCACCGTACCCTTCATCATATTTACCTTTATATTTATCAATATAATCATCCGGTGCCTGCAGCGGCCAATGGGGCGCAGTATACGCAAGATATCCAAAGAATGGCTTATCGTCATTCTCACCAGACTTGATATATTCGATCATTTTGTTGGTATAAAATTC